>NZ_MTPV01000057.1:0-58155 GCF_002009585.1 Arthrobacter sp. SRS-W-1-2016
CACCCCCCCCCCGAACCGCGCGTTTTTCCGCTCCCCCCCCCCCCCCCCCCCGCCCCCGCGCCCCGCGGGGGCCCCCCCCCGGGGGGGCCCCCCCCCCGCCGGCGGGCGCCGCCCTCCCCGGGGGCGCCCGCCGTCGTTGTCGGCTCAGCCTTTCAGGTGTTTCGCGAAGTGGTCCTCGATCCGCTGCCAGGCTTCCGGAGCCGCGGCCGGATCGGGTTTGATGCCCATCACCCGCATCAACGGCCGCAGAGGCCGGGGTCCGACCGCAACGCCGTTCATGAAGGCGTGGCCCGCCGTCGGGAATTCCTTGACATCGTGCTCGATCCCGAGCGTCGTCAGGGCGGCCTCCAACTTCGCGGCCGCTCCGGGCATTGACCGGTCCTTGGCTCCGTAGTTGGCCACCACGGGGCAGGCGCCTTCCAAAGCCTGCTCCAGGTGCCGTGGCAATTGGCCATAGTTGACGGAGGCGGCGTCGAACTCGTCGTGGGCCATGAGCAGGGCGAAGGCGCCGCCCATGCAGAATCCGATGACCCCCACCTTTCCTGTGCACCGGGCATCGCTGCGGAGCCAGGAACGTGCCGTGGACACATCCGTGAATGCCCGCCCCGTGCCCGCGACCAGTGAGCGCATGGTTGCCACGAGGCAGCGCCTCGCGCCGCCGTCGCTGTAAAGGTCGACGGCGAGCGTCAAGTAACCGGCCGCGGCCAGCCGGTCCGCGTGCCTGTGCATCTCCTCGTCGAGGCCGAAGGCTTCATGGATGAGCACGACGCCGGGAAACGGTCCTTCGCCGTCGGGCTCGGCCAGGTAACCCCGCAGGGTCTTCGAGCCTCCTGCCAGCGCGCTTTGAGCGCTCAAGTCGATGTGCACCATGGTGCAATCCTGCCAGACCACGCGAATGTCTTCGCCGGAGGCTTTTGTCAGCGGTCGCCATTAGGCTCGATGCATGGACCACAGCACCACGCTCAGCCAGCATGTCAACGCCTCGCGGGAGAAAGTCTGGGCCGTCATTTCCGACATTCCGGGCTCTGCCAGGACCCTTTCCGGAGTCAAAGCCATTCAGATGCTCAGCGAGGGACCCTATGGTGTGGGCACGCGGTGGAGGGAAACCCGCGCCATGATGGGCAGGGAAGAGACCGTGGAAATGCACGTTGCCGAGTGTGATCCTCCGCGCGCCACCACGGTCAAGGCCAGGCAGGGCGGCGCCGATTACACCACCCGCTTCACCCTCGAAGAGCGCGACGGCGGGACCGAGCTCGCGTTGTTCTTCGGCGCCGAAGTCCTCAAGCCGACATTCTTCAGCAGGGTCCTGATGGCCGCGTTCGGAAAGCTCGGAATGAGCGTCACCCGCAAGGCGCTTGCGAAGGATCTCGTCGAGATCGCGGCGAAAGCGGAGACGCTCTGATGGCGGTTGCCAAGGTGACGGCACCCCGGATCTCCCCGATCAGGCTCGACGAGCTTCGCGACGATCCCACTCCGGACTTCCAGCGCGGGGAACGGTACGACGGCGTCCGACTCACCCGCGCCGTGGCCGACGGAGCGGAGCTGAGCGGAGCGGACTTCATTGAGTGTGAATTCAATCAGGTCTCCTTCAACGAGGCGCAACTGCGTGGCGCGACCTTCCGGGACTGCATCCTGAATGAGCCCTACGCCCCGGTGTTCACCGCTGCACGGACCTCGTGGCGTGAAGTGGAGATCAGCAACCCGCGGTGGGGTTCGGCGGAGATGTACGAGGGCGCCTGGCACTCAGTGAAGATCGACGGCGGCAAGCTGGACTTCCTGAACCTGCGTGGATCCAAGCTCACGGATGTGGTGATCACGGGCTGCATCATCAACGAACTCGACCTCGGGGCTTGCTCCGCAACGCGGATGGTGCTCAAGGATTGCACCATCGGGACGCTGGATGTCTCGGGGGCCAAGCTCAAGGATGTGGATCTGCGTGGCTCGGACTTCCGGATGATCAATGGACTTGGTGGACTCTCCGGCGTCGTCATCGATGATTACCAGCTCACACTGCTGGCACCCCTGTTGGCCGGACACCTGGGTATCCGGGTGATTTGAGTGACGGTTGACCGCGGCGCGGCGCCGTGTAATCTTTATAGAACGAACGGTCGGTAAATTATTCGCCGGCCCCGCTCCCTTCGCGAAGGATGTTCTCATGGTCGAGGCTTTTCTTGTTGGCGGTGCCCGCACCCCTGTAGGCCGTTATGGCGGCGCGCTTTCCGCGGTCCGGCCTGATGACCTGGCAGCGCTCGTGGTCCGTGAAGCCGTGGCCCGTGCCGGCGTCGACCCCGACGCGATCGATGAAGTCATCCTGGGCAACGCCAACGGCGCCGGCGAGGAAAACCGCAATGTTGCCCGCATGGCAACCCTTCTCGCGGGATTGCCCCTCCACATCCCCGGAATCACGGTCAACCGCCTCTGCGCCTCCGGAATGAGCGCCATCATCATGGCCAGCCACATGATCAAGGCCGGCGCTGCGGACATCGTGGTGGCGGGCGGCGTCGAGTCGATGAGCCGGGCCCCCTGGGTGCAGGAGAAGCCCACCGCAGCCTTCGCCAAGCCGGGCCAGATCTTCGACACGTCGATTGGCTGGCGCTTCGCCAACCCCCTCTTCAGCAAGGGCGAGCTGTCCCGCGGCGGCAAGATGACCTATTCCATGCCGGAAACTGCCGAGGAAGTCGCCCGCGTGGACGGCATCTCCCGCGAGGACGCCGATGCCTTCGCCGTCCGCTCGCACGAACGCGCGCTCGCCGCCATTGCCGGCGGCCGGTTCAAGGAAGAGATCGTGCCGGTCACGGTGAAGACCCGCAAGGGCGAGACGATCGTGGACACGGACGAAGGCCCACGTGAGGGAACCACCATGGAGGTCCTCGCCGGTCTCCGCCCAGTAGTCGCAGGCGGCTCCGTTGTCACGGCGGGCAACTCCTCCTCCCTCAACGACGGCGCGTCCGCCATCATCGTTGCGTCCGAGGCTGCCATCGAGAAGTTCGGCCTCACCCCGAGGGCCCGCATCATCGACGGCGGCTCGGCCGGCTGCGAACCGGAAATCATGGGCATCGGCCCCGTTCCGGCTTCCCAGAAGGTCCTGGCCCGGTCCGGGCTCACGGTCGGTCACCTTGGCGCCGTCGAACTCAATGAAGCCTTCGCGACGCAATCGCTCGCGAGCATGCGGCGCTTGGGCCTGGATCCGGACGTCGTCAACCTCGACGGCGGTGCGATCTCCCTGGGGCATCCGCTCGGTTCCAGCGGCTCGCGTATCGCGATCACCTTGCTGGGCCGCATGGAACGCGAGCTGGGCAGCGCCGACCGCAAGATCGGCCTCGCGACGATGTGCATCGGCGTCGGGCAGGGCGCGGCCATCCTCCTGGAAGGCATGTAATGGCGTTGAATCCCGAGGAATTCCGAACCCTGCTCATCGAGGAGCGCGAGGATCGCGTCACCGTCCTGCTGAACCGGCCCGAGGTGCGCAACGCGATCGACCAGCAGATGGTGGATGAACTCCATCGAGTGTGCGATCACCTTGAACGCGAGCCGAAAATCCTGATCATTGCCGGCGTCGAAGGCGTTTTCGCGTCGGGTGCCGATATCGGCCAGTTGAGGGAACGCCGGCGCGACGACGCTTTGCGCGGCATCAACTCCACGATTTTCGTGCGGATCGCGAAGCTGCCCATGCCGGTCATCGCGGCCCTGGACGGCTATTGCCTGGGCGGCGGGGCCGAACTCGCCTACGCCGCGGACTTCCGCATCGGCACGCCCAGCCTGCGGATCGGCAACCCGGAAACCGGACTGGGCATCATGGCCGCGGCCGGCGCAACGTGGCGCCTCAAGGAACTCGTGGGGGAGCCGATTGCCAAGGAAATCCTCTTGGCGGGCGCCGTTCTCCGGGCCGAGGAAGCCCTGCGCATCAACCTCATCACCCAGATCCATGATGCCCCCGTGCTGATGGAAGCGGCCCACAACCTTGCCGACCGGATCGGCCGGCAGGACCCCCTGGCTGTCCGGATCACCAAATCCGTGTTCCACGCTCCGGCCGAAGCGCATCCCGTAATCGACACCCTGGCCCAAGGCATGCTTTTCGAATCGCAGGCCAAGTTCGACCGCATGCAGGCGTTCCTGGACAAGAAGAGCGCCAAGCAATCCAGCGACAACCCGTCCAGCGACAACCCGTCCAGCGACAACCCAGACAGGACCCGAAAATGACAGCAACGTCCGCCATCCCGCATGTTGTCGGTGTCCTCGGCGGTGGCCGCATGGGCGCCGGTATCGCCCACGCCTTCCTGATCAAGGGCGCCACCGTGATCGTCGTCGAACGCGACCACGAATCCGCCGCAGCCGCGCAAGGTCGCGTTGCCGAGGCGGTGGCCAGGTCTGTTGCGCGTGGCACCCTGGCGGAAACAGCCGAGGAGGCCCTGTCCCGGTTCAGCACCTCTACCGACTACGACTCCTTCGTCCACTGCGGACTCGTCGTCGAAGCCGTGCCCGAGGACTACGAACTCAAGGTTGCGGCCCTCAAGGCTGTGGAGGAGCACCTCTCCGCTGACGCTTTCCTGGCCTCCAACACTTCGTCGCTCTCCGTGACCGGCCTCGCGTCGCAGCTGCGCAGGCCCGCCAATTTCGTGGGCCTGCACTTCTTCAACCCTGTCCCGGCTTCCACGCTCATCGAGGTCGTCCTGGCCAAGGAGACGTCGCCCGAGCTCGCCGCCACGGCGAAAAGCTGGACCGAGGCACTCGGCAAGACCGCCGTCGTCGTCAACGACGCACCGGGCTTTGCCTCCTCGCGGCTGGGTGTTGCTATCGCGCTCGAGGCGATGCGCATGGTTGAAGAAGGCGTCGCGTCTGCCGAGGACATCGACGCGGCCATGGTGCTCGGCTACAAGCACCCCACGGGACCACTGAAAACCACGGACATCGTAGGCCTGGATGTGCGCCTGGGCATCGCCGAATACCTGCATTCGACGCTGGGGGAGCGGTTCGCCCCGCCGCAGATCCTGCGCGACAAGGTTGCCCGCGGCGAACTGGGCCGCAAGACCGGCAAGGGATTCTTCGACTGGACTGACTAGCGCCTCGGGTCCCCCAACTGACTCGCATTTAATGTCGTTTTGAGGCTCCAAAACGACAACAACTGCGAGTCACTTGGGCGCCCAACTGCTACTTGGGCGCCCAACCGCGGTCCAGGAGTACGGCACTGATTTTCGCGACGGCGGACCGTGCGTCGTTCTCCGTGTGCCGTTTTGAGATCCTCACCAAGTGCCATCCGGCACGGGCGAAATCCTCTTCGCGGGCGATGTCCCGGACTATCTGGGCCGGCTCGGAATGCGGCTCGCCGTCGTATTCGACCGCCACGCGGTGTTCGAGATAGCCCAGGTCCGGTTGACGCACGACGCCGGCACCTAGCTCAGTGGCTACGTTAAGTTGCGGTTCGGGCAGCCCGGCATTTTCGAGGGCCAGCCGGAGCCGGGTTTCGGGGGCAGAGTCTGAGCCGATCCGTGCCTGTTCGAGAGCCAGGCGTGCTTTGCGGATTCCCGGCGTGCCTTTGTGCCGGTCCAGCATGTCGGCCAGCTGTTCCAACGTTGCGTACGGCTCTGTCCGGCCTTCAAACTCCGGGCGCGGGATCCGCACCAGATAATCGGCAACAACGGTCAATTCATCCACGCTCATCCTCCTGGACACATCGAGCCAGGTCCTGGTGCGCGTGGTGACCAGGAGGCCATCAAGACTCGTGATTTCGTCGTCGAAGAACTGCCCTACATGCCCAACCACCCCGGTTCGCCGAGGAATGGCCATGGTGTCCGGGCGTGAAATGTGAATGCGCGGATCATCCGTGCCGGGCAAAAATCCAGGGAACCGCCACAGGGCGAAAGCCGTTGCGTGCGAAGCAGCCGAAAACTCGGTCACAGCAGTGAAAGGCCGGACGAAACCGACGTCCCTCGGCTGTCCTTGGACCAGTGACTGGTCTGGAATCCTGATGCCGCGGCTTGGCGAGGGCAGCGATTGGTGCCGCAACCGCCGTCGGCTCACGCCGGCGTCGACCGCTTCTTGAAAGGTGAACGGGGCGTGCGCCAGCAGCGCCGGCAACGGTTGCGGGGTCTTCATCGCCTTATCGTTGCAAATCCTGGAACGCCATTTTGGGTTATCCACAGGCAATTGCCCCGGCACCCCAACTGACTCGCAGTTGTTGTCGTTTTCAGGCCCCATAACGACAACAACTGCGAGTCAGTTGGGTCGGTTAGGCTGGCTGGGTGACCCTCATTGCACCTGTGACCCTGGACGGTCGCTTCGTAACCCTGGAACCACTTAGCACCGAGCACCACGACGGCTTGGTGGATGCCGCCAAAGACGGCGAGTTGTGGAAACTCTGGTACACCTCGGTCCCGACGCCGGAGGGCATGGCCGCGGAGATCGACCGCCGGCTTGGGCTGCAGGAGCAAGGATCCATGCTGCCGTTCGCCACGCGGTCGAAGGCGGACGGCAAGCTCATCGGCATGACCACATACATGAACATCGACGCCGCCACTCCGCGCGTCGAGATCGGCTCCACCTGGAACGCGTCTTCGGCACAGGGCAGCGGGAGCAACCCGGACTCCAAACTGTTGCTCCTGGGACATGCGTTCGAAACCCTTGGCTGCCCCGCCGTCGAATTCCGGACGCACTGGCTCAACCACCAGTCCCGCGAGGCCATCGCACGGTTGGGCGCCAAACAGGACGGCGTCCTCCGGAGCCACTCCCGGACTGTGGACGGCGTGCTCCGCGACACCGTGGTGTTCTCGATCCTCGAACACGAGTGGCCCGCTGTCCGCACAGGCCTCGAATTCAGGCTCGCGAAGCGCCTCCCCAAGTAGCTCGCAATTGATGTCGTTTTGAGCGCTCATAACGACATTAAGTGCGAGTTAGTTGGGTTAGCCCGAGCCACATCCCTCCTCCGGAAGCAGCCCCACATGGTCGAACAACTCATGGCGTTCGCGCTGACCTGCGTCGTCGTGGTCCTCGTTCCAGGACCCGATTTTGCCCTGGTGCTGAAAAACGCGCCCCGCGGACCTGGATCAGCGGCGACCACCGCGATCGGAATCATGGTAGGCAACACGATCCTTGCCCTTCTCGCCGTGCTCGGCGTCACGGCGCTCCTAAGCGCGTCGGAAGCCCTGGGCAACGTCATCAGGATCGCCGGTGCCGCGTACCTGCTTTACCTGGGGACCCGCGCCCTGCTTGAGGCCTTCGGACGCCCCCGGAATCTACCCACCGCGGCCCCTGAGCCCAGGCTTGGATTCCGAGGTAACTCACCATTCCTTCAAGGAATGGTGAGCAATCTGCTCAACCCCAAGGTCGCCGTCTTCTATCTGTCCCTTTTCCCCCAATTCAATCTCGCACCGCTTCCCCCTCTGGGCCAGCACGCGTTGATGGCGGGCATCTTTCTGCTCACCGCGCTGGTTTGGTATGTCGCGCTGGTTCATGCGCTCAAGAGAATCTCCACGGCACTGGCCCGTCCCCGGGTGAAGCGAATCATCACGGGTGGATCCGGGACTGTCCTGATCGGCGTCGGCGGGACAATCCTGACGAAGTCGCTGGTCGCCAGCTAACGGCCCGCCCTTCCTGCCAACGCTCGCTCACCTATATCCGCCTCCCCGGAAACCCTCGCTCACCTATCCTGCATGTGGTTAGCTGTCCGGTATGGATGGGATCTCAACCGCCGCCAAGCAGCGGGGCGTCCATTGGGACGGTGCGGTGAACGCCTGGCACATCGCCGGAAGCGTGTACCGGATGGGGCGGCGGGAATGGCTCACGGACGCCGGGTGGCAGCAAATGTACGACGCCGGCATCCGCACCGTGATCGACTTGCGGACTCTTCGTGAGCAGCAGCCCAGGGAGGTCGATCCCGAGGTTTCAGCGGAGGCGACCGCGCGCTTTGACATCGTCCATTGCCCCACCGAGGACCCGGAGGACAAGGAATTCACCGAGCTCTTTGGCCCGTATTTGAAGGACCCTGCCCACTACGCCGACTATGTACGGCTCTTCCCGGACAAGCTCGCCGCAGTTTTCAAGGCCATCGCCGCGGCACCCGACGGGGTGGTAGTGCACTGCGCGGCCGGGCGCGACCGTAGCGGGATCATCGCCGTGATGCTGCAGAATCTGGCAGGAGCGAGCGACGAGGAAATCGTGCGGGGTTACCAGCAGGGAATGCGTGGAATCAACGAGCGCCACCGTCACCATCGCGCCCCTCACGCCCATGATCCTTTCCTCGAGGAAGACGCCCTTGAAGCGATGTTGTCCGTACGCACGGCCAGCCTCCTGGAATTCGCGCATTCCCTTGACACCTTCGCCTTCCTACGAGCGAACGGCGTTTCCGGTGCGGAAGTTGCCGCCATCCGGGCCAAACTCAACGCTCAGGGGAAGTAGAAGGACGCCGCCCGAAGCGGCATCTAGTGTGCAGATCGGGCCTCTCATGTATTCTGGGGATATTACCGAACGGCCGGTCAGTAATTTGCGGTCGTTCTGTCCATTTCGTGCCCGTGCCTTGGAAGGACCCGTCGACGATGACCAGTACCGCAGTCGCTCCGGAAGCCACAACCGTTGAAACCGTGCCCAGTTTCGTCCAGGGCGAGTGGTGGACCCCCAGCGCCGACGCCACCGCAGGCGTGCCCGTCCGCGACGCCAGCACGGGCGAGATCCTCGCAACGGTCAACACCGACGGACTGGACCTTGCCGGCGTCGTGAACTACGGCCGCACGGTGGGCCAGCGCGAGCTCGGCAAGCTCACCTTCCATCAGCGCGCCCTCAAGCTCAAGGAACTGGCGCAGTACCTCAACGGCCGTCGCGAGGAGTTCTACACCTCGTCCTTCAAGACCGGCGCCACCAAGATCGACTCGATGGTGGACATCGACGGTGGCATCGGGGTGCTCTTCACCTTCGGATCGAAGGGCCGTCGCGAACTGCCGAACTCGCAGATCGTGGTGGACGGTCCCATGGAAGTCCTGTCCAGGGACGGTTCCTTCGCCGGCGAGCACATTTACACCCGCATCCCGGGCGTCGCAGCGCAGATCAACGCCTTCAACTTCCCCGTGTGGGGAATGCTCGAGAAGTTCGCGCCTGCGTTCATCGCCGGCGTCCCCACCATCGTCAAGCCAGCCACCCCCACCGGTTACGTTGCCGCCGTCGTGGTCAAGGCAATCGTCGAGTCGGGCATCCTCCCGGAAGGCTCGCTGCAGCTCATCTCGGGATCCGCCCGCAGCCTGCTCGACCACCTCGACTACCGCGACATTCTCGCCTTCACCGGCTCCGCCTCCACCGCCAACTCGCTGAAGTCCCACGTCAACGTGGTCCAGGGCGGCGTCCGCTTCACCTCGGAAACCGACTCCCTCAACGCCGCCATCCTCGGCCCCGACGCCGTGCCCGGCACCCCCGAGTTCGACGCGTTCATCAAGTCGGTCGTCACCGAAATGACGGTCAAGGCCGGCCAGAAGTGCACCTCGATCCGCCGCACTATCGTGCCCGAGGCCCTGGTGTCCGACGTCGTCGCCGCCATCGGTGCGCGGGTGGACGAGCGCGTCGTGGTCGGCGACCCCCGCGCAGAGGGCGTCACGATGGGCGCCCTCGCGTCCCTCGAGCAGCTCGCCGACGTCCGCGCCGCAGTGCAGTCAATGCTCGACGCCGGTGGTGAGCTTGCGTACGGGACGCTCGATTCGCCGTCGGTCACCTCGCTCGACGGCACCGTCGGTGTCGTGGAGGGTGGCGCGTTCATGTCTCCGGTCGTCCTGAGCTGGGCCGACGTGGACTCGGAAGCAGTCCACTCGCTCGAGGCATTCGGTCCGGTGTCGTCCGTGATCGGGTACTCGGACCTCGACGATGCCGTCCGCCTCGCCGCCCGCGGTGGCGGCTCCCTCGTGGCCTCCGTGTGCACCAACGATCCTGCGGTCGCCCGCGAATTGGTGACCGGAATCGCGGCGCACCACGGCCGCGTCCTGATGCTCAACCGCGAGGACGCCCGCTCGTCAACCGGCCACGGCTCGCCCGTGCCGCACCTGGTCCACGGCGGCCCGGGCCGCGCCGGTGGTGGCGAGGAACTCGGTGGTATCCGTTCCGTCATGCACCACATGCAGCGCACCGCGATCCAGGGCTCGCCGAACATGCTCACGGCAGTGACCGGAGTCTGGCACGCAGGCGCGGACCGCAACTTCACGGTGGAGACGGAAGGTACGCACCCGTTCCGGAAATCACTTGCTACTCTGCGGATCGGTGATGCCGTGCGGTCCGAACTGCGGCAGGTCACCCTGGACGACATCACCGCTTTCGCCAACTCAACCGGCGACACCTTCTACGCCCACACCAACCAGGAAGCGGCCGAAGCCAACCCGTTCTTCCCGGGAATCGTGGCGCACGGCTACCTGCTGCTCAGCTGGGCCGCAGGACTCTTCGTGGAACCTGCTCCGGGTCCCGTCCTAGCCAACTACGGCCTGGAGAACCTGCGCTTCATCACACCCGTGGCCGCAGGGGATTCGATCCGCGTCACGCTCACGGCCAAGAAGATCACCCCCCGCGAGACCGACGAATACGGCGAGGTAGCCTGGGACGCCGTGCTGACCAACCAGAACGACGAAATCGTGGCCACCTACGACGTCCTGACCCTCGTCGAGAAGTAACCCCCTTCGGACGCGCGCTCACGTATGAGGGTGTTTGGCCCGACGCCCGCTCACGTATGTGGGTGTTTGGCCCGACGCCCGCTCACGTATGGGGGTGTTTGGCCCGACGCCCGCTCACGTATGGGGGTGTTTGGCCCGACGCCCGCTCACGTATGAGGGTGTTTGGCCCGACGCTCGCTCACTGTGCCTGCATACGTGGAACGCTCCCCAGCACTGGGGAGCGTTCCGTGTCTGAGGAGTTCTATTGCCCGGGGGCGCGGTATGCCGGGGTCTTCTTGGCAGCTTCGTCGAGATCCTCAACCGTCATGAGCGGCTTCAAATGCAGGCGCACGGCGCCAGTCGCATTGATCATGAGTGACAGGGCGGCGGCGCTAGCCGCGTCAGGGATTTCGAAGACCCCGACGACGTCGGTCTCGCCGAAAGCGTAGTAGAAACATTCGAGCGATCCGTCTACGGATTTGAGTGCATCGACCACAGCATCGCGGCGCTTGGTGCCGCCCTCGCGCAACAGCCCGTTGATTCCGTCGCCGACGTAGTTTGCTTCGAACAGATATTTCGTCATTGTCTTCCCGTCCCGTGATGTCCAGGACTCGGGCCTCCTGCGGTGCTCCCATCACCCGTTGAGGGAAGGTCCCGGAGTTGTTCCCCTGCGAGGGGGCTTTGCACATCGTAGGCCGAGGCTGCCGCCCTGACAACGGGCCAGACCAAAGTTTGCTCACAAGGTCTTTCCGATCGCGTGCGGCGTAAGATTTTTTGCGTAGGAGGTGGCGAAGTGAACCTAGCACTGAGAACAGCCACAACCGTCTTGCCCGTCGACGACGTGGACCGAGCCCGCAGCTTCTACGCAGAGAAACTCGGCCTCCCTCATCGCGGCATGACCTGGGATGGAAATGATTTGTTCGGCATCGATGGTGGTCCCATGCTGCAGTTGATGCCCATCAAGGACGGCATGCATTCATCGCACACTGCCCTTTCCTTTGAAGTCAGCGACATCGAGCGGACAGTCGGCGAAATGGAGGCGAGCGGCGTCGAATTCCGGGATTATGATCTCCCCGATCTCAAGACCGAACACCACATTTGTACTACCGACGCCGATCGTTGCGCCTGGTTCATGGACACGGAAAACAATGTCCTCTGCGTCCACGAAAGCTTGGGTATCCAGGCCGAATACCAGCTCTGAAAAGCATCACCGCACCACGCAGAACGCTCGCTCACTTTTTAGTGAGCGAGCGTTCTGCCACTTGGGGATATATGTGAGCGGGCGTCGGTTGAAAGGGCCGTATATGTGAGCGGGCGTCACAGGGGGAGGGCAGGGAGAGGGACGGAGGGGTGCCCCGGAACCGTCCTACGCCGAGGCGTGCAGGCCGTCGAACGCCATGGTGATGACGTCGTCGGCCAGGCGCTGCGGGGAGAGCGAGCCGCCCGGTTTGTACCACTCCACGATCGAGTTGATGGTGCCGAACAGGAGCCGGGTCACGGTGCGGGGATCGATGTCCTGGCGCAGCGTGCCTTCTTCGCGGGCGGCCGAGATCAGCGCGGCCACCTTGTGGTCGAAGGCACGACGCCGTTCCAGGGCGTCGCGCTCAATGTCGGTGTTGCCGCGGAGCCTCAGGAGCAACGTGACGAACGGCAGCCGGTCCACCAATACGGCGATGGTCTGCCGCAGCACGAATTCCAGGCGGGCGTCTGCTGCCCCGGTCACAGCTTCGGGCTGTTCGAGGATGGCCTCGAGCCCACCTAGCGCGTGCTCCAGGGCGAGCTTCAGGAGGTCGCCCTTGGACGGCACATGGTGGTAGATAGCCGACTTTGAGATTCCGAGGTTTTCGGCCAGAATGCCCATGGACGTGGCGTCGTAGCCGTGGCGGTTGAAGACGTCGACGGCGATGAGCAGCACTGATTGCTGGTCGTATCCGGGGCGTCCCCGCTTGGTTACTGTTTCACTAGGCATGCTGGCCATTTTCTCATGAACGTTCGGTTGATCCGTGTATCCGCCGGGCCGCGTTACCTCTTGGGTCGCATGTCGTAGACGCGGCGCAGTTTGCCGTTGGAACGCTCGAGCGAACCCGGCTCTACGACGTCGACGACGCACGAAGAACCCACATGGATCTTGATCTGCTCGCGCAAGGCGTGTGCCGCCGTCGTACCCGCCTCGATCGAAACGTTCTCGCGGCGCTCAATCTTGACCGTCAGCGAATCCATGCGCTTGCCCTCTGGGCGGGTGAGCTCGAGCTGGAAATGAGGACTGAGCTCGGGGATGCGCAGGGCGATTTCCTCGATCTGCGAGGGGAAGAGGTTCACGCCGCGCAGGATGATCATGTCGTCGCTGCGGCCGGTGATGCGGCCCATGCGGCGGTGCGCGGGGCGGGCGGTGCCGGGCAGCAGGCGGGTGAGGTCCTTGGTGCGGTACCGGATGATCGGCAGAGCTTCCTTGGTGAGCGAGGTGAAGACGAGCTCGCCCGGTTCGCCGTCGGCCAGCACGGCACTTTCCCCGCGCGAGGGATCGAACGGATCGATGATCTCCGGCCGGAAGTGGTCCTCCCAGATGTGGCAGCCATCCTGGGTCTCCACGGCCTCGCCCGCGACGCCCGGGCCCATGACCTCAGAGAGCCCGTAGATGTCGCACGCTTTGATGTTCATGGTGGTTTCGAGCTCGTGCCGCATTTCCTCGGTCCACGGTTCGGCTCCGAGCACCGCGTACTTGAGCGAGGTCGACGCCGGATCGACACCCATGTGGACCATCGCGTCGGCGATCGTGAGCAGGTAGGTGGGCGTTGCCAGGATGGCGTCCGGCTTGAAGTCCTGGATCAGCTGGATCTGGCGTTCGGTCTGGCCTCCGGACATCGGGATGACGGTGCAGCCGAGCGCTTCGGCACCCGCATGGGCGCCCAGGCCGCCGGTGAACAGGCCGTAGCCGTAGGCGTTGTGGACCTTCATTCCGGGACGGACCCCGGATGCGCGAAGCGAGCGGGCCACCAGGGTTGCCCAGTTGGCGAGGTCGTTCTTGGTGTACCCGACGACGGTCGGCCGGCCCGTGGTACCCGAGCTCGCGTGGATGCGCGCTACTTCGTCCTGGGGCACGGCGAACATCCCGAAGGGGTATTCCTGGCGAAGGTCTTCCTTGGTGGTGTACGGGAACTTGCCGAGATCGGACAGTTCACGGAGATCCGAAGGGTGGACGCCGGCGTCGTCGAACTTGCGCTTGTACAGCGGCACGCGATCGTAGGCGTAGGCCACGGTGTGCTGGAGGCGGCTGAGCTGCAGGGCCTCGAGCTCGTCGCGGGAGATGGTTTCTTCGCGATCCAGCTGTGCGGTGTTAAGCGGTGCGTCGGGAGCGGCGACGGTGTTCTGTGTCATGGTCTTCCTACTTCTTGGAGATGGTGCGGCTGCGGCCACGGAACTCGGCGATGAGCTCGCCATAGCTGCCCGGATCCTCGGGCGAGCCGGCTGCGGCGGCTTGGCTTGCGTCGGCCGCGAAGATTTGGATGTCGTACAGGCCGCTGCGGCCGTTGTTGGCGCGGCGGTTCGCGACGGCGGTGATCACCTGGCCTTGATAGGCCGGCTTCAGGAAGTTGATGTCGACGCCGGCGGCGACAGTTATGGTGTCGGCTTCCGACGGCGAGGGGTTGGCTGGGTTGCATGCCAAGGCAAACGCTGAATCAGCGAAGGCGAAGATCATTCCGCCGTGGGCCATTCCGAAGCCGTTGAGCATTTCCTGCCGGAGCTTCATGCGGACGGTGGCGTGGCCGTCGTCGACCTTGAGCACCTCCAGGCCCATCCACTCGGAGGCGTAGTCGTTCTTGAGGATCTGGTGCTGCGCTGCGCCAGAAAGGGTGGTCTCAACCATGCGTCATTGCCTCCAGCTTTATTTACCGAATGTTCATTAGGTAATCCCAGTTTGCTTGAACTGTCAAGAGGTGACCGCTCGGCGGGCCCGATCCGGACCCCCAAAAACCCGACGTAGTAGCCTCGAGTCATGCCGCTTATCGAACTGCCCATCCGGACTGCGAGGCTCGTGCTTCGCCGATTTGAGGCCGCTGACCTGGAGCGATTCCACGGCTACCAGTCACTGCCCGAGACTGCCAGGTTCCTGCTCCGGCAAGAGCTGACCCTCACGCAGTCCATGGAAGCGCTCGGCCGTTACGCCAACTTCACCTTCGAGCAAGAGGGCGACTGGGTGTGCCTCGCCATAGAGCGCGCGGACTCGCCGGGGCTGCTTGGCGAAGTGGTACTCAAATGGCTGCCGGGCACGGGGCAGGCCGAAATCGGCTGGATCCTCGCTCCGGAAAGCCGGGGCCAGGGCTACGCCGCCGAGGCAGCCGAGGCCGTCCTCCGCCTGGGTTTTGAGAAGCTGATGTTCCACCGGATCGACGCCAAATTGGATGCCCTGAACACCTCGTCGTCGGGATTGTGCGAGCGGCTTGGGATGCGCCGGGAAGCCGAGCTTGTGGACAACTGGCACTACAAGGGCCAATGGTCCACTGAAGTCATCTACGCAATGCTCGACTCTGAATGGCGCGCGCGGAAGTAATGCCCGGGGGTAGCCCGGACCTCAGAGAGCGCGTAGGACCTCCGCAAGCTGCTCGGCGTAAGCCTCGGCGCGTCGGACGGATGGCTCTGAGTACGCGCCCGCGACGTCCAGCAGATTGAGGCAGCCGAGGAATCGGCCGTTGTGGACGATTACCGCGTTGATCGCTGCGCCGAGATGGAGCGCGCCAAGGACATCCTGGTGTTCGAACGCATCGGAGTCGATGGCTCCCTGGTCCGAGGCGAGGAATGATTCCTGTTGTACAACGCAGTGCTGGAGCCAGTCTTCACCCAGTTCGCTTGAGATCCCTCCCAACCGGTAGAGCCCCGGCATGGTGGAAAACACCCGGACCAGGTCCCGGGTCCCCGGGCGCCAGAGGGAGATGGTCGTCAGCAATGCCCCCACGTCCGCCGTGGCGGAGGCGGCGATATCGGCGAGCTTGGCCGACGCGGCCGCAGGGAGCGGAATTTCGACGTATTCCTCCTCGAATTGGGGGACTGTCATGGTGCGGGCTCCAGTTCTTTCTCGGGTGCGATGGATGCGGTTGCCCGGGAGAGCAAGATGACGCCGGCCAATGCGGCCGTACCGCCCAGGAGTGAGGCGACACTGGGGACTTCGCCCAGCAAGATCCACCCGAGCAACAGGGACAGCACAGGCACGACGTACAGGAGCGAACCTCCCTCTGCCACGCTGGTCCGCGACAGCGAGACGTTCCAGAAACCGTAGGCCACTACGGTGCAGATCACCACGAGCAGGGCCAATGCCAGCCACGAGTTCAATGTGAACCCAGCCGGCGTCACTGCGAACCGGGCGGTCGGCAGGGTTGCCACTCCACCGATGAGGGATCCCCAGAAGACCACTTCGAGCGGGGGGACGCGTGCCAGCAGGGGCTGTTGGACGATGAGGAATGCTGACAGAAGAAGGGCGGCTGCCACGATGTACAAGGCGTCGCCGTTGAAGCCGACGGCCACGGAATCGCCCAGCGTAATGACTACGACGCCCGCTACTGCGAGCAGCATCCCCCAGTAGCCCAGGCCGGACGTTCGCTCCCGCAACATGAGATGACCCAGGGCGAACGCGAAGACCGGGGAGATGTTCAGGAGGAGACTTGTTGTTCCTGCTGGAACGGTCGTCTGCCCTAGGTTCAGCAGCAGCCCGAATCCTGCATACCCAAGTAATCCAGCGACCAGCATCCTCGGAATATCACGACCCCGCAGCGTAAGCCGCTGGCGCCGGACCAGCAAGATCAAGCCAAGCACGACGGCGGCACCCAAGTAGCGCAGCGGCGTCAGGTCCTGGGGGTCCATCACTTTCAGGGCCTCGCGGGTAGCCACGTATGTGGGCGCGGAAGACAGCACCATCAGCACATCTGGTCTTCGGTACCATCCGGTCACAATTGGGGCCTTCCCGGTGAAATGGCCCTTTGTTTCAGGGCGGTTAAATTATTCAGGGAACTATTGCTCTCCCAGACGATTTATTCGTACAGTACATGAATTAGATCGTTCGCGGAAGAAATAAAGATAAGGATTCGGCACCATGGATTCACGGATCGAAGCACCAACAGGGTGGCTGTCCCGGCGCACCCTTCTCGCCGGTTCAGCCCTGTTGCTGGCCCCCGCGGTCCTCGCAGCCTGCGGGGTCAGCCCGTCGTCGTCGACCACGGGAGCCGCGACCGGCACTGCCCGCCAGGGCGGGACGTTGCGCATCGCCCGGCCGCCGGCGTCGAAGGCCGAAACCTTGGACCCTGCCAGTTCCTTGTCCGCTTATGAATACCTGGGCGCCCTGTACAACCGCTTGGTCAAGCTTTCGGCCAAGGGGGAGCTGCTTCCGGACCTGGCCGAGTCGTGGACTTTGTCGGCAGACGCGATGACCTGGACTTTCGTCCTGCGCAAGGGTGTGACCTGGCACGACGGGAAGCCGTTCACAGCACAGGACGTCATTTTCTCGATTCAGCACATCCTGGATCCGGCCACCAAGTCTCCGCAGGCCGGGGTGCTTTCCCCCTTTGTCGATGGCAATTCCATCAAGGCTCCGGATGCCACAACCGTGGTTTTTGCCCTGAAATCTCCGAACGCCGAATTCGCGAGCTTGTTGACCGGTTACAACTGCTACATCATCCCCGCTGGTTCCGCGGCCACTATCGGTGCCACCGGCATCGGCACTGGTCCGTTCAAACTGAAGAGTTTCACGGCAGCAGGGCCCGGTTCCATCGTGCGTAACCCCAACTACTTCGGCGACAAACCAGCATTGGACGGAATTGAGTTCTCCTCCATTGCCGACACCCAGGCCCGGGTGAACGCCTTGCTAGCAGGGCAGGTTGACCTGGTTGCCCAGACCAACCTCGACTTCGCCACCGCCAAGACGGTTTCGGCCTCTTCGGTCGCAACGGTCTCCAGCGTGAAGAACGCCCAGTGGTATCCGGTACCCATGCTCAACACCAGCCCGGAATTCAAAGACCCGGATATCCGCCGCGCATTCGCTCATGCCTACAACCCTGACGACGTGTTCAAACTGGCGGTGCAGGGCAACGGAACCATCGCGCACAACAATCCCGTGCCGCCCTCCGAGGCCTACTACCTCGACTATGGCCTGGGTTACGACCCGGATAAGTCGAAGGCCCTGCTGAAGGCAAAGGGCTTTGACCACTTCGATGTGCCCATCTACACCTCCAGCTACGATCCGGTGCTGTCGCCGCTCGCGCTGGCCCTGCAGAGTTCCATGAAAGCCGCCAATATCAACCTGGCCGTGACCAACTCTCCTGCGGATTCCTACTTCACCGACGTCTGGATGAAGAAGCCGTTGATGACCACCTACTGGTACACCGGCCGCCCCATCGACCAGTTGCTGAACCAGATCTTCCGTACCGGGTCCTCGTACAACGAGACCGCGTACTCGAATGCCACGTTCGATCAGACTCTGGATGCGGCCCGCGCCACCGTGGACCCGGCCAAGCGGAAGACGCTCTACCAGGATGCGCAGAAAATCCTGGTCGACGACGGCGGCTCTCTCACTCCGTTCTTCTCCGACCGGATCACCGGGCTGAGCAAGCAGGTAGTCAACTACAGCGAGCACGGCTTCGAATTCGACTACATCAACATCGGGCTGCGTGCGTAGTGCTCACGTTTTTCGCCAAGCGGTTGGGTTGGTCCGTCTTCACGGTGCTGCTGGCCACGGTGCTGGTCTTCAGTGCCATCCAGTCTCTGCCGGGAGATGCGGCCACCCAGCTGCTGGGCCAGAACGCCACGCCGTCGGCGGTGGCCACTATGCGGCAACAACTCGGATTGGATGAGCCGCCTGTCTCACGTTTCTTTACTTGGCTCGGCAATGCATTGCACGGCGACTTTGGGAACTCCCTCGTCGGCGGCGGCAGCGTCGCGAGGGAGGTGGGTTCCGCCTTGGTGAACACGTCCCTCCTGGCCGGCATCACCATCGTGATCGGCATCCTGCTCTCCCTTGTACTGGGCCTTGTTGCCGGCCTGACCCGCGACCGGTGGCCGGACATATCCATTTCCACGCTGGCGCTTGTGGGAATGAGCGTTCCGGAGTTTGTGGTCGCCACCGTGCTGGTGCTCCTCTTCTCCATCTACATCCCGATTTTCCCGGCAGTGGTGATTGCGGGGCAGAACGCTTCCCTCACGGATCTTCTACCCTCTGTGTGGTTACCTGCCGGGGCCCTGATCTGCGTTCTTGCGGCCTACATCATCCGGATGATGCGCACCTCGGTGATTGACGTGATGGAGAGCGAGTTTGTCCGGACAGCCATCCTGAAGGGCAACTCGACTTCACGGGTAGTCTTCAAACACCTCCTGCCCAGCGCCATGTTGCCCACCTTGAATGTGATCGCCATGAACATCGCTTGGCTGATCGGCGGTGTGGTGGTTGTGGAAAGCATTTTCAACTATCCAGGGATCGGCACCCTGATGATCAGGTCTGTCCAAACGCGTGACCTTCCCACCATCTTGCTGATCACGGTTATGAGCGCGTTGACATATGTGGTGTGCAACCTGCTGGCGGACTTTGCAGCGTTTCTGCTGAATCCGCGGCTGCGATACCCGAGGAGCAGCAAATGAGCGCAATGACGACGACGGCCCCGGCGCCCAAAGGCGCGGCCCCCAAGTCCCCGAGCAGCTTTGCACGGACCGTCCGGTCCATCCTGAAGTCCCGGGCAGCCACTTTCGGCTTTGCTCTGGTGATAGTGAACATCGCCGTGGCGGTCCTGGCCCCGGTGTTGACCTCCTATGATCCGATCGCCACGGATGCGATGAGCGCACTGCAAGAGAGCTCCGGGGCCCACTTGCTGGGCACGGATGCCCTCGGCCGCGATACCCTGACGCGAACCTTGTTTGGTGGCCAGTACGCATTGGCCATCAGTTTCACTGCCACCGCGCTGACGGTTTTGCTGGGATCCGTCATCGCGGGGATCGCAGCGTACCGCGGCGGCATTGTGGATGACATCATCACCAGGGTTTTGGATTCGGTGCTGGCGGTACCGGCGATCCTGTCCATGTTGGTGGTGGTGACCATCTTCGGTACCGGTCCTTGGGTCATCATTTTGGCCGTTGTGGTGGTTTACACCGGCGGGGTGACCCGTATTGTCCGGGCCGCGGCAATGGATGTGATGCCCAAGGACTTCATCACCGCAGCCAAGGCTAGGGGCGAGGGGATGTTCTCGATCCTCGTCCGGGAAGTCTTCCCCAATGTCCTGGACATCATCCTGGTGGAATTCGCCATGCGGGCCTCTTGGGTTGTGCTGCTTATCAGCTCGCTGTCCTTCCTGGGCTTCGGCGCCAGCCCACCGACGCCGGATTGGGGCCTCATGGTTGCCGAGAACCGGAACTTGATGGCTGTGGTGCCATTGGCCACGTTGTCGCCCATCGCGGCGCTGGCGTCCTTGATTGTTGGACTCAACCTTGCGGCCGATGGGCTTGCGAAGAGCTTCGGCATCGACCGAATGAAGGAGGTGCTGGGCTAGTGACGATAGATGCAGCCGACACCACGTATGAAGCAACAATGCGCAGCGGAACGGACATTGTCCGGATCCAGAACCTCAGCGTTTCCTACCTCTCGGGAAAGCGCCAGGTGGACGTCCTCAAGGACGTGACCCTGCAGTTGCGGCGCGGCCACGTTTTGGGGCTGGTAGGGGAGTCGGGTTCCGGGAAATCCACGCTGGCCAGTGCCCTGCTGGGCTCCCTGCGGAGCACGTCGTTCGTGTCAAACGGATCCGTGCACGTTGCGGGCCAGGACGTCTTCGCGCTCGCTCCGCGGGAGCTGCGCCGCCTTCGCATGGCTGAGGTTGCGATGGTCCCGCAGAATGCCGGAAACGCGCTGACTCCCACCATGAAGATCGGAGAGCAGATCGCCGAAGTCCTTCACCACCTCAAGGGAAACAAGGCCGCCCAGCGCGCCCGGGCCGAGGACTTGCTCCGTTTGGTCAGGCTTCCCAACCCCGGGCCAGCGCTGGACCGGTACCCGCATCAGTTTTCCGGCGGGCAACAACAGCGCATCGGCATTGCCATGGCGCTCGCCGCAAATCCGTCCCTTCTCGTCCTCGACGAACCGACTACGGGGCTGGACGTGGTCACGCAGGCTGCCATCCTTGACCTCCTGACGGAGCTGCAGCAGACGCTGGGCATGTCCATGGTGATGGTCAGCCATGACTTGGGCGTCATTGACAAGATGTGCACGGACATCGCCCTGCTCCGCAAAGGTGCGGTGGTGGAGTCCGGCTTGACCCGAAGCATCCTTGCACAGCCGCAACATGCATACACGCGCGGCCTCATAGATAGCGTGCCGCGCATCGACACCCCAGGCATCCCTCCTGGAATGGATCAGGCAGTCATCGACGCCGGGACCGTTCGGGAAGGCGCCGTGGAGTTGTACATCCGTACTCCGCCCCGGGAGGCCAAGCCCGTGCTGACCGTCCGGGACCTGACAATCGACTACCGCAAGAGGCCGGTTCCCGGGACGGGTCCCACAGTGCAGGATGTCAGCTTTGAGGTCAACGCCGGCGAGATTGTGGCGCTTGTGGGCGAGTCCGGTTCCGGAAAGTCCACCATCGCCAACGCGATTGCGGGCTTGCAAAAGAGCGAAGGGGGACAGATGTCCCTCACCGGGGCCGGTGACGGGTCTGCAAACCACCGGGAGAGTGGCGGCAATCTGGCCCGGACTGTGTCTAGTCGCCCCAAGAGACTCCGCCAAGCCGTGCAGTTGATCTTCCAGAACGCCGATACTTCGCTGAATCCGAGGCACTCGGTCCGGACGGCTATCGCGCGGCCCCTGACGCTTTTCGGCGTCAAAGGAGCCACCGTGGAGCGGGCCCTGGAAGAGGTGGAACTCCCGGCCAGTTTCGCTCAACGATTGCCCGGCCAGCTCTCGGGTGGTCAACGCCAGCGGGTTGGCATCGCCCGGGCCATTGCCGCCGGCCCGTCCCTCGTCCTGGCGGACGAGGTTGTGTCAGCGCTTGACGTCTCGGTGCAATCCTCCATCCTGCGCCTGATGGACACCCTGAGCCGGGACAAGGACATCGGCTTCCTTTTCATCACCCATGACCTCGCCGTCGTCCGGTCAGTAGCGGACCGTGTAGTGGTCCTGTATCTCGGACGCATCGTCGAGGACGGCACGGTGGAAGAGATCTTCTCTCACACCTCCCATCCATACACCCGGCTCCTGCTGGACTCGGTGATCGAACTCGGCGATGACCACGGGGCCAAGGCGCAAGGTGTCCGGGACGAAATCCCTGATGCCCCGCCCGAGCTCGGGTGCCCCTTCGCTAGCCGGTGTCCGATTGTCCGCGACGTTTGCCGCACGGTGGTCCCGCCCATCATCCAGGTTTCGGACACACACCGCATCAAATGCCACGCTGACGTGGCAGACCTCCGCCAGGCGCCCGCTGCCCCCTAGCGCTGCACGCACCCTAGAAAGGAAATACCCGTGAAGATCCGCCTGGACTTCCCACATTCCGTCACCGTCATGGAACACGTCCTCATTCCGATGAGCGACGGCGTCCAGCTGGCTGCCACAATCTGGCTTCCTGAAGACGCGGTCTCACAGCCGGTGCCTGCACTGTTGGAATACCTGCCCTACCGACGCGGGGACTGGACTGCGCCGCGTGACGCGCAGCGCCACCCCTGGTACGCGGGCCATGGCTACGCCTCGATCCGTGTGGACATGCGCGGCTGCGGAGATTCCGAAGGCGTCATGCTCGACGAGTACCACCCGCAGGAACAAGCAGACGGAGTTGAGGTCATCCGGTGGCTGGCCGCCCAGGCCTGGTGTACCGGAAAAGTAGGAATGTTCGGAATCTCCTGGGGCGGATTCAATGCCTTGCAGCTCGCCGCGGAGCAGCCGGAGGCGCTTAAGGCTATTGTCACCGTCTGCTCCACGGACGACCGCTATGCCGACGATGTGCACTATTACGGTGGTGCGATGCTTGGCATTGACATGACCTCCTGGGCTGGAACCATGCTGGCGTTCCAATGCCGCCCGCCCGCGCCTTGGCGGGTTGGCGACGCCTGGGAAACCATGTGGAAGGAACGCTTGGAAGCCCTCCAGCCTTTCTCCGAAATTTGGATGGACCACCAAGAACGCGATGACTACTGGCGTCACGGTTCGGTCTGCGAGGACTACTCCAAAATCACCGCGGCCGTCCTGGCCGTCGGAGGCTGGGCGGATCCCTACCGCAACACGGTTTTTCGGTTGCTGGAGCATCTTGACGCCCCCGCGCAAGGTCTGATCGGGCCCTGGTCGCACCAGTATCCAGACATCCAGCGCACGCCCGGGCCCACCATTGGCTTCCTCCAAGAGACCTTGCGTTGGTGGGACTACTGGCTCAAAGGCATCGAAACGGATGTCATGGCTGAACCCGCGCTGCGCGCTTATCACCAGGACTCCGTACGGCCTGCCACCCATTACCCGGAGCGAGCGGGCACCTGGGTGGGACTGGACGGCTGGCCGTCCGCCGACGTCGGGCAGCGGCAATTCAACCTAGCCTCAGATTTGCACAGCCTGGCAACGGACGCCGCCGGGATGGCCGTCGTCGACACACCGCAACACAACGGCGGGGATGCCGCCAGGTGGTTCCCCTTCGGGAATCTGTCCGATCTGCCGCCGGACCAGCGTGCCGAGGATGGGCGCTCGGTCGTATTCGAGACGCCTGTCCTTGCAGAGGACATCAACCTGTTTGGCTACGCCCGGCTCAAGGTGCGGGTCAACAGCAGCACGCCCCGGGCCAATGTGATTGCTCGGCTCTGCGATGTCGGGCCGGACGGATCGTCCACCCTGATCACCCGCGGGGCCATCAACCTGGCAAGGCGCAACGGGATGGACATGGCGGAGGAGCTCGTTCCGGGTCAATTCGTGGACGCTGAGATCGAGTTGACGTCCATGTCGTGGCAGATTCCGGCCGGACACAGGCTCCGGCTCGCATTGGCCACGACGTACTGGCCTTGGATCTGGCCACACGGCGAACGAGGGTTTGTGACCGTTGACGCCGGGCAGAGCGTACTGACGCTTGATGACCTCGATCCGGTCGCCATTGGAAGGCGTGACATCACCTTCGAGGAGGCTGAGCAGGCCGCGCCCATGGACATTAGGCCCGGCCCCGCCCAGACACCCCGCCCCGAGCGTGAGGTCAGGTACGAGCCGCAGTCGGATTCCTGGACCTTGACTGTGGACCCGAACTACGGCGGCAACCGGATTTACCCGGATGGCCTGAACTTTGGTGAAGAGGCCCTCGAGCGGTATTCGATATCGGGAAACGATCCCCTGACGGCGCGTGCTGAGTCCATGTGGAACGTTTCGCTGCAGCGCGAGGACTGGGGAGTTAGGATCGAAACCCACGCTACGGTCACTGCGAGCAAAGACCATTATGTGCTGCACAACGAAGTCAAGACGTTCAAGGACGAGCAACTATTCTTTGAAAAGACTTTTGAGAAGCGCATCAGTCGGACATCGGCCTGACCCGGGGAAACGAGGACGAACGACATGACAACTACCGCCAAGGACCACGAAGAGCGGCCCCGCGCCAAGACTGTCAGCGAACGGCAGCGGCACCCTACTGAAGTGCGGCGCCAGCTGGTGATTGATGCCGCGCGGGACCTGATCGCGGACAAAGGGCTGTTCAATGTCCTGATCCGCGACATTTCGAAAGCCTGCGGAGTGTCACCCGGGACCATCACCTACCACTTCAAGAGTCTCGACGAAGTTCTGATGGAAGTTGTCAAGGCAGAAACCGCGGACTTCTACGTTCCGCTCCAGGAAAGCGCCAGAGGGTCGGGCGACCCCACTAAGGAACTGCTGTATTTCCTCGAGGGGATGTTCGGCTCCGACGCGAGTTCCCGTCGGCACTGGCTGATCTGGTTCGACTTCTGGTCCGCTGCGGCCAGGGATGAAGCCTACGGACGCTGGATGAGCGAACACTATGACGGCTGGCGTAGCGCCTTGCGCGAGATTACCGAGCGTGGAGTCAGCGAAGGATCCTTCGTCTGCGACGATCCCCAAAGCTTCGCCATCGAAACGGCCGCCATGGTGGATGGCCTCGCCGTCCAATGCTATGCGCGGGGTTCATCCCTTCCGGTGGAAACCTCGCGGAACCTGCTTATCGCGTTCGTGAGGCGTGAGCTCCAGATCAGGTGAAGCGGGACTTACGCCGACATGCGCGAGAATAGCGGGTACCGCCGGTGTTAAGGTGGGCTGAGCATAAGAGAGATGGGGATCTTGACGTGGGCGCATCGGGCGTGGCTGTAGTAATCGAGGATGACGATGACATCCGTGAGGTAGTCCATGCCGTCCTCGAGGCATCGGGCCTGGAGGTTTACGCGGCCGGAAACGGCATCGATGGCGTGGATGCCGTCCGCCGTCACAACCCCGACGTGATCACCTTGGACCTTGGCCTGCCGGACATTGACGGGATCGAGGTCACCCGTCGCGTCCGGGAGTTCAGCGACGCGTACATCATTATGCTCACGGCCCGAGCGCGCGAAGTGGACACCCTGCAAGGGCTGGCCATCGGCGCCGACGACTTCGTCACCAAGCCCTTCCGCCCCCGCGAGCTCCTGGCCCGGGTCGAGACGCTTCTTCGCCGGCCGCGCGGCAGCAAGCTTTTGAGCGGTTCCGCGGGGAGCCCGACGGCGGAGCTGCCGCCGGCCCAGGCGCCGAACGCACCCACCGCGCCCACCCTCGTGATTCCGGGGGCCGAGCCTTCGGGGCTGGAACACAACGGCCTCTTCCTTGACGTGGCCACGCGGACTACCCGGGTGGGTAACGAAGAGGTGCAATTGACCCGCACCGAGTTCGACCTCCTTCAGGCCCTGATGGAGGCTGGACGCGTTGTCCGAAGCACTACTGGGCTTGCCCGCTGGCTCCATGCCAGGGAGTACGAAACCGGAGGCTACGTCAGCGAGTCCGAAGAGCGTGCGATCCAGGTGCACATCGCCAATCTGCGACGGAAACTCGGCGATTCGGCGCAGTCGCCGCGTTGGGTGGAAACCGTGCGCGGCGTCGGTTACCGGCTGGCAGCAAAGACGTCCGAAAACTGAGCCAATCTTAAGCGAACCTTTAACGGGCCTCCTTACGCTGGGAATGTCAACTTCGGATTTTTACGGCTCAAAGGAGCACTGCATGAAAAAATTCGCCGCAACACTTCTCATGACGGGCGTGCTCGCTATTGGCGGATTTGTCACCCCCGCCAACGCCGCCCCGAAGCACGACACCACGAGCTCCACGAGCTCCACGAGCTCCACGAGCACCACAGTAACGACGGTTACCACCGGCACCGTTGTGAACTACGCTCAGACCGGTTGGTGGCCCAACTGACTCACAGTAGATGCCGTTTTGGCGCCTCATAACGGCATCTACTGCCAGTTACTTGGGTAGAGGCACATAGAACACCGCCCCGTAGTCAGCGGCGCGCCTTAGCTCTCTGTATCCAAGGGGAGCCGGACTGAAACCGTGGTTCCCACGCCAAGGGCGGATTCGACATCGAGCCGGCCGGAATGGCGTTCCACAATGTCGTGGGCTATCGCCAGGCCAAGCCCGCTGCCTGGGATGGCCGCGGTGGAGGCGTTTGAAGCGCGGAAGAACCGCGTGAATACTTGCTCGATTTCCGTTTCCGGGATCCCGACGCCGGTGTCCTCCACGCTGACCACGACGCTGGGAACCGTGCCTGGATCCGAGGTGATCCCGCTGCTGACCGCCACGTGGCCGCCGTCGGGCGTGAACTTGATCGCGTTGCTGATGATGTTGGCGAAGACCTGCTCGAGCTTGGCTTCATCGGCCTGGACAGTCACGGTTCCCGGCGCGTGCATCACGGTGAGGGACAGCGAACGGGAGTCGGCGAGCGGCTGCAACGTCGAGACAACAAGCCTGAGCAAGGTGCCCACATTCACGCGGCTCAACTGGAGATCCCCGGAAGTGTCCTGGTGCGAGACGGTGAGCATGTCTTCGATCAGCCGTCGGAGCCGCTCGGCATTTCGTGAAATGACGTCGACCATGCGCTCGACACCTGCGGGAAGAGGTCCGCCGGCGCCGCTGCGCATCATGTCCAGATAGGCCGTGATGGACGTCAAGGGAGTTCGAAGTTCGTGGTTCACCGTGGTGAGGAAGTCTGTCTTGGCCTGGTCGAGCTCCTGGAGCTTGTACATGACCTGCTGTTGCGCGCCGATCAGGTGGCTCTGCATCAGGCCATACGCCAAGTTCCCCGAGACGTGCTGGATCAGGCCTATTTCGGCGCGGGTCCATTCCTGCGCCGTGTCCGGGCGCGCGATCCAGATGACCCCCAGAACGAGATCTCCCTCGCCTACCGGCACCACAACAGACGCCGACGGCGCACCCGCACCACTCGGCGCACCCGCACCACCCGGCGCGCCCGCGCCTCCCGGCGCGCCCGCGCCACTGGATTCACCCGCGGGAGCCCGTTTCGGCAGCGGCTGCACCTCCGCTTCCGCCCACAACCGTTCCGCGAGTTCGAACGTGGCGATGTCCCCGGTGAGTTCGCCCGGCAGGACTCCCGGTACCAGTCCCGGAGCGTTCCATTCGGCGCTGACTTGCGGCACCCGCGTGTCCGGGAACGTCGTGAACCAGACGTGTTCCGCGCCCAGGGCCTCGCCGATACCCTTCACCAGATGCTGCGCTATCCGGTCCGGGTCAATGGTGGACCGGATCGCCGCGGACACCTTCCGCAGGCTCTCCCGCAGCGACTCGGCTTCCGAACGGCGGCGCGTGCGTTCGGCGGCCCGGGCTATCAGTACCAAGGCCCGGTGCACCCGAAATGCGGGAGGCTGGCCCCGATAGGTGAAATCAGCAATCGTCCACCCTTCCAGAGCCGTAACATCCAGCTCGTCCTCGGGGTCCAGCAGGAGCAAGACCGGGGCGTCATTCCGGGGAAGGAACTCGCGGAGGTCGTTGTCTACCACCAGCACGTCGCTCGGTTCGCTTTTCAGCGCGGCAGCAAGTGAACCGGCGTCGTGCGCTGAACGAACCAGGAACCCTGCTGCGGTGAGCGCCGCCACCGTCTCGGCAAGGCGTCCGGGGTCAGGGTCAGCCACCAAGGCGCGGTTCGGTGCCGATGCGTCGTTAGTCAAGCGACTGTCCACTACGCTCCTACTGTTTCGGTTCGGCCCCCATGGGAGAGCCTACTATCGAGGGCGCTACTTAAGCCCTGCTCCAGGCAGGAGTTCGACGGCGCCGAGCGAGTCCGCGACGAAGGCATAGTCCCACGCGCGCTCGCGCCACTGCACGTATCGTCCCGAGGCTCCACCGTGTCCTCCGTCCATCTCGATCTTCATGACGATCGGCGCCGTGCCGGTGGTCTCGGAACGCAATACCTGGACCCATTTGGCGGGTTCGACATAGAGCACACGGGTGTCGTTGAAGGACGTGACGGCTGCGATCCTCGGGTACGACACGGCGCGGATGTTCTCGTACGGCGTGTACGACTTCATGTATTCGTACACCTCAGGATCGGTGATGGGGTTGCCCCATTCTTCCCATTCGAGCGCGGAGAGCGGCAGTTCCGGGTCCAGGATGGTGTTGAGCGCGTCCACGAACGGCACGGCCGCCACGATTGCCGCATACTTTTCCGGCGCAAGGTTGGCCACGGCGCCCATCAGCAGGCCGCCCGCGGAGCCACCCATCGCGGCGATCCGCTCCGGCGCCACCCAACCGGAGGACGCGAGCCAGTCCGTTGCCGCGATGAAGTCCGTGAAGGTGTTCTTCTTGTTGAGCTTCTTGCCGTCGTCGTACCAGCGCCGGCCGAGCTCGCCGCCGCCGCGGATGTGGGCGATCACCATGACGATTCCGCGGTCGAGGAGTGACAGCCGGGCCACACCGAAGCCGGGATCCATGCTGACCTCGTACGAGCCGTAGCCGTAGACCAGGCCCGCGGCGCTCGAATCCTGCGCAAGGGAGGCGTGCCGCAGAACGGACAGCGGTACGCGCGTGCCGTCCGCCGCCGTCGCCCATTCGCGGGTGGCCACGTAGTCGGACGCGGTGTACCCGCCCAGCACGGGGCTTTCCTTGCGCAGCAGCAGTTCGCCTTGCGGCAGCGCAGCGGTGGGCAGCACGAAGTCGTACACCCGCGACGGCGTGAAGTAGGAGGTGTATCCGATGCGGATCACCGGCGCTTCATAGTCGGTTCCGCCCACACCGGCCGTGTACAGCTCCTCATCGAAGGCTGGATCCACGGCGGCACCCTGGGCGGCGGTGCCCAGCCCGGCGAGCGGGAGCACCTGCACGCGTTCGATCGTGTCCTGCCGTACCGACACCACTAGATGCGTCGAGGTGACGCCCGCGCCGTTGACGCGAACGGCGTCGGAATGCCCGACGACGGTGCGCCAGCGCTGCTCGGCCAGCGGCTTGGCGAACTCGGCCGGGTCCGCGATGGACACCATCGAGTTGATGGCGTCCTTGTTGTGGGTCAGCAGGATGGTCTCGACACCCTCGAGGAGGAACGGCTCGGCCTCGTAAAGGATGTGCTCGTCCCGGGAAATCACGGTGGACAGGCCGGCGTCGAAGTCGTCGAAGCGGAGCAGGCGCGTCTCGCTGAATTCCGAGCAGCCGATGCTCAGCACGAGGTACCTCCGGTCGGAGGAGAGCTCGAACCCGAGCCACATGGCGACGTCGTCCTCTTGGTAGATGACCTCGTCCTCGCTGACGGGCGTGCCCAGGACGTGCGACTTCACTTGGTACGGGCGCCAGGAATCGTCCACCACGGTGTAGAAGATCCGGGTGCCGTCGGGGGAGAAGGCCACGCCATAGAAGATGTTCTCAATGACGTCGGGCAGCGGTTCACCCGTGCGCAGGTCCTTGATGCGGAGCGTGAAGCGTTCCTCGCCGGAGTTGTCCACGGCGTACGCATAAAGGTTGCCGTCCAGCGTCACGGCAGTGCCGCCAACGGAGAAGAACGGCTTGCCTTCCGCCTCCGTGTTGCCGTCCAGCAACACTTCTTCACCCTGGAGTTCGACGCCGGGTTCCACCGCCGGCGGGGTCCAGTCCGCCACGGGATTGCCGGAGTTCGCAGCACGGACGCGGCACTGGATGCCGTACTCCTTGCCTTCGACGGAGCGGGTGTAGTACCACCAATCGTCCTTGCGGCTGGGGACCGAAAGGTCGGTCTCCTGGGTGCGTCCCTTGATTTCCTGGAAGATCGCCTCCCGCAGCGGTTCCTGGTGCGCGGTGACGGCCTCCTGGTAGGCATTTTCAGCCTTCAAGTGCTCAATGACCTCGGTGGATTCCTTGTCCCGCAGCCATTCGTAGTTGTCCACGAAAACATCGCCGTGGTGCTCGCGGGTGTGCGGCACCTTCTTGGCGACGGGGGCCGTTGGGCTGTCGACGTGGGATGGCTGGGCGGAACCGGAAGTCTGGGTCATCCTCTCAATATATAGAGGGCGTGCGACATCGGCGCCCGCGTTCGCTGCGGGGGTAGCGGCGTGCGGGTAGACGTCGGCTTAGGTGCAGGTGAACTGGCCCGTCGTGGCTGGTCCTGTCCAGGTGTTGCTGGTGCCGGGGACCGGGTACTGGTTTTGGACGGTCCAGGTCCAGGTGCCGGTGTGGGGTGTGATGGACGCTTTGTAGCTTGCGCCGCCGCTTTGTTTGCTGGTGCCCGTGAATACGGTGCTTCCGCCGCTGGAAACGGTGAAGACTCCTGTGAATCGCGGATCTGTTATCGCCCAGGACGTGACGGTGATGGTGAGGTTCGAACCTTGGCAGGATGCGGTGACGGTGGCGGCGGATGTCAGGGTGGCCGAGGAAACGGGAAGTGAAGCGCTGTCGGACCCATTGAACGCAGCCTGCGCGATACCGGGAGCGAAGATCAATACCGCAGCCGCCGCCAGGACCGCGGCGACGCGTCCGGACGCAGGCGTCCGCCCGGCGTCGGCGGTGCTCCGGCTTCTACGCAAGGTCGGCGGCTTTCTGTCGGGCCCGGTGGTCCATTCCATTCTTACGACTTTCACACGGTAAGGGCAGCGGATCCGGTTCGGTTCTTTGAAGGGGTTTTCATGCAGCGCGGCGCATGGTGTGACCGCCCAGGGCTTTTTCCAACTGCGGCTGGTGTTCGCGGACAAGTTCGCCGGCTTGGATTGCCGCGGTGTGGTCGGTCATGACCAGGGCGTGTTCGAGGCGGACGCAGTGCTGTTCCATCCGGAGCGCCCCGACCATCGAGGAGCTGGTTTTCAGGCTGAGCACCGCGTCCATCGCAAGGTCACTGTTCCCGGTGCTGAGGGCGTGGCTGATCTTGTCCACCCGCTGGGGCAACAGCCTGGCGTAGGCGGCCGCGAACTTCTCGGCGGCCTCCTTGCTCTTCATCTCCCGCGCCAGGCGCTTCAGGGGGCGTCGGTCGAAGGCCGGCAGGGGGCGTTGGGCAGCGCCGGCGTCCGCGTCGTCGCCCTCGGGCTTTTTCCGCCAGATGGAGACGAGCACCATGACCACCAGTGCGGCCGGAGCGCCGTACATCAGGACCTTCAGGACCACGGGATCACGAAGGGCGCGGATCGCGTTGCCGAGGTAGGGGACGGTGAACACCTGGCGGTCCACCTGGCCTGCTGCCAGCGTTGCTGTCCAGGGGTCGGCGCCGTTGTTGGCATCGCCCTTGGTGCGGACGGTGGCGGTGCCCTGGCTGTTCACTGCCAGGTCGATGATCCGGTGGGTTTCCACCCTTTGGTCCTCCACCGGAATGTGGTACGTGATGATGTCTCCGACCTTCAGGTCTTTGACTGCGACGGGAACCGTGACAACCACGTCTCCCGGGTTGATCAGCGGCGACATCGAGCCGGTGAGCATCGTGCTGGTCTGGTAGCCGAGGACGCGGGGCCCGACGGCGAGGAACAGGAACGCAGCGACGGCGGCCACCATCACCGTGGTCGTGATGACGTTGACCATGGCCCGGACAAACGTCGAGACCCGCCGGTGGCGGACCAGTGGTGCGGTCATGGCTGGGTCTCCGTTCCTGTGGAAGGCCCTCCGCCGTCGTTTTTCAGGGGGGCTCGACGGCGGAGGGCTGGCTGGGGTGGGGCGGCGTTACTGGGCGGTGGCGGTGCGCTGGGTGCCCGTGAAGGTGAACGCGATGGTGCTGCTCTGGCTCTGGAGGGTGTTGTCCGCGGTAGCGGGGAGGGTCAGGGTGACGCGCAGGTTGTCGGTGTGTCCGGCGGTGACCGAGGTCAGGTTGGCCAAGGCAACGTTGGCGCCGATGACGGGCCGGGAAGCGAGGACGCTGGTGGTGGTTCCGGGGCAGGTGTAGGTGTACGCGGGGGCGGTGCCGGCTTCGGTCCAGGGGACGGAGCAGGCATCGACAACAACCTGCAGGCCCATGGTGGTGTTGGTGTCCAGCAAGGAGGTGGGGGAGGCCGCGGTGGTCAGGGTGATTGCGGAGAGGTTCTGGTTGCTGGCTGCGTTGCTCAGGGTGGCTACGCGCTGCACGGTGTCGCCCGGGACCAGGCCGGAAGCGGCGACGCTGAGCCGGTTCGCGGTGCCTGTGGCGCCGAGGGCGATGCTCACGCTGCCGGAGGCGACGGTGTTGCTGGCCGAGGTGCTGGAGGTGAAGGCGCCGTAGGTTCCCAGACCCGCCACGCCGGCAGCAGTGCCGACCAGGGCCAGGGAAGCAATGACTTTACCGGAGGTGGTTTTCAGGTTGAGACCCATGATGATTTCCGTTTCTTGAAGCCCGTTGAGACCGGGATTTCACGGACTTTGCTGCCCGATGACCTCTACTTTCCGGCAGGAATTTTAGGAAGGCGCAAGGATTCCCCAAGCTTCCCTTCAAGATTAGTTAAATATTCAATCAAGATCTTTGCGAGTGTTGAGCGGGAGCTTAGTAACCATGTGCGGCCACATACTCCGGCAAGGTTCCGTCCCGCAGTGCCCCGGCCACTTGCCCGATCCCGGCGTAGTCAGGCACCACGATGGACTGCCCGTCCGGGGAAGTACCTGTGCCTGCCGTGGGCAGGGTGAAGAAGACGGAAGCGGCGGGATCCACCGTGCGGAGGGCGTAGGCCAGTCTCGCGACGGAAGCCGGATCGTATCCTTGGTCCACCGTGAGGTAATTTGTGGCGAAGTTGACCAGGCCAAGGACGGCGGCGGGAGTCTGGATTCCGCTCCTGAGCTTGCCCAGGAGTGCGCGGAGGAACGTTTGCTGGTTGCGGACTCGTTGGTAGTCTCCGTCCACGAACGAGTAGCGCTCGCGGATGAACTCCAAGGCAGCTTCCCCGTCCAAATGGTTGACGCCCGCAACAAAGGTGTGATGGGTGTCAAAGCTCGCGGTGAAGGGCAGCGTGACATTGACGTCGATTCCGCCGAGGGCATCCGTGAGGACCTTGAAGCCCTGGAAATCAAGCATGACGGTGTGGTCGATGTGCGTGCCCAACAGCGTCTCAACGGTCCGGACCACCAGGGGGATGCCTCCCACCTCCAGGCTGGCGTTGATTTTGGCTGCGCCATAGCCCGGGATGTTCACCCAGTTGTCGCGCATGATCGAAATGCCGTAGACCTTTTGCCGATCCGCTGGAACGTGGATCAGCATCAGGCAATCCGAACGTTGGTCCGCTGACTGGCCTGTTGTGACGGTCTGGTTGTTTTGGTCCCTCGCATTCGCCCGGCTGTCGCTGCCAATCACCAGGATATTCATGGGGGTCGCGGGCAGCTCGGGGATTATCGGCGGTGCGGGTGCTGCGGCGGTTGGCGCGGGGGACTTAGAGGGGGACGGGGCACGGGTAGCCGTGGCGCCGGCGGAGGCGCTTGAGGGCGATGGCCCGGACGACGTCCTACCGGAGCCGGCGATGACTGCCGCCAGGACCACGACGAGCGCCAGCAGGACTGCAAGCCCCGCCGATAGCCACAGTCGCCGTCGTCTGTCCATGTCCGGAAATTACCACTCAGCTGGGTTAAAAACGCCTCCGGGAAAGCCTCAATTCGGCCACAAAGACAGCCCGAATGTAGTCCTTATATCTCGACAAAATAACATTCCAGGAGCACGATGAGAGGTAAATCTCTCGCCTTCACCTGGGCCGGCTTTGCCGTGTCCTATCCGTTCCGCAATGGGGGGCTCTTTTGCCCACGGAACCGGACGTCATCCCTCCGAGCAAAGGAGGACCCTGCATGGCCCCAACGTCGTGGCGCCGCACCTTATGCGGGGGAGGGGCAGCAGCTGCGAGCTGAAGTCCATAGGGAAGTTCAAGGAATCCGAGTCACCGTCAAACGACGCCATGGTCTCCGGCGCCTCAAAATTTCCAGGCTAATAACAGCCGGTCAGCAATGATTTTCCTAAGGAATGAGTCTTATGACTGCTCATCCAAAACCCCTCCTATTGCCGCGCCTTCGAGCGCTCATGATTTTGCTCCTCGCCCTGGTCCTGCCGGTGGCACTCAGCGGCACAGCAGCAGCGGACAGTGGCAAATCCGCAAGGACCTGGACCGTCCAGGTCGGCTCCGAATCGTCGGACCAGGCCATCCAGGGGATGTCCTTCCTGCCGAAGAACATCTTCATCAATGCCGGTGACAAGGTCACCTGGGAGGCCAACTCGGCCGAAATCCACACAGTCACGTTCCTGGCCGCAGGGCAAACCATCGAGTCAACGCAACCTTTTGATCCTTTCAGCCCCCTCTATATCTCCGCACAGGGCGGCACGTCCTACGACGGGCACTCCTATTACAACTCCGGCGTGATGTCGAATGTCTCGGACAGTGGGTTCGCCGAAGTTGATTCCTACACCCTGAAGTTCCCGGATGCCGGCGATTTCACGTATTACTGCCTGGTGCATGGCGCGGCCCAGAAGGGCACCGTACATGTGCGGGCCAAAGGAACGGACTACCCGTACACCCAGGAGCAATACAACAACCGGGTAGATCGGGCTGAACGGGCCATCATCCGTGACGGCTACAAACAATGGAGCGACGCCCGCGATCAGGCGGACAGCCACACCGTGATTGCCGGGTCCGACGACGGCGTCGCCATGGTCATGCGGTTCATCGAACCTAAAGTGGTCATCCACGTTGGCGAAAAAGTGAGCTTCGTCAACAACGGCATGGGCGAGCCGCACACGATCACCTTCGGCGACGAGCCTGCCAACCCGTTCCCGCCGTTGGGCGATCCGGCGAATTACACGGGCGGGCAGCTCAATTCGGGCCTTTTGCCGCCGGGCGTGACATTCACCGTGACATTCAACAAGGCAGGGGTGTATGACTACATCTGCGCGCTGCATGACTATTTTGGAATGGCCGGCAAGGTGGTGGTGAAGGACTGACCCCTATTGTGAACGCAGAGAGGGGCTTGTTGGGCCGCCAGCGTCGTGCACCCGCTGTATTCTGTACGCTTAGCTAAATTAGTAAGCACACTTAGGAAGTGAGTCTTTGCGCCATGTTGGACAGCCCTCATACGTACTCGAGTGCACTGGGCGCCCCCGGCTTTCTGGCCGGAACCTTCCTCTTTGACCCGCCCTCGGGGAAAGCGGAATGGTCCGACGGGCTCTTCAATCTCCACGGCTACCAGCGGGGGGAAGTAGTTCCCACACTTGAGCTGCTGATGTCGCACAAACACCCGGATGACAGGCCACGGGCTATGGAGATACTAGCTCAAGTCTTCCGCGACGGCGGGCACTTCTGTATCTACCACCGGATCATTGACGCGCAGGGACATGTCCGTCGCGTGCTGACGGCCGGGAACGCGCAGCTGGGTCCGTCGGGGACCGTCGCGGTCGAGGGAACCGTGATCGACCTGACGTCCACGCTGCGCCGGGAAACCGAGCAAGCGGCGCGTGACGCCGTCGCGGGCGCCAATGCCACGCGGGGCGTCATCAACCAGGCGCGCGGCATCCTGATGGGGCGGTTGCTCCTTGACTCCGACGCCGCCTTCAAACTGCTCGTGAATTGCAGCAGCATGACGAACGTCAAGGTCGCAGTCCTGGCCTCGCACCTTGTTCGCGTGGCGGACACAGATCAGGGGCCGGAAGCAATGGATGAGTTCATCGGCGTTCTCCAGGCTTGCGACCAGGCGGCGCTAAAACGCGCCCTGGACCAGCAGCAAGACTTGGACCAACGGTAAGGCTCAGGCCAGCTCAGCCATCGCCTCCCGCCCGGCAGCGTGGCAGTATGTTGTGGGTCAGGCTCGATGAGGGCGTCTCCGCGATAAGGAGCGACGGTCATGACCTACATCTACAACTTCGCCGATGTCCAAGCGGCCGACGTCGCCGTGGCGGGCGGCAAGGGCGTCGGGCTGGGCAACCTGGTTCGCGCCGGGCTGCCGGTTCCCCCGGGTTTCGTGCTGGCCACTGCGGCGTATGGGGCCTTCGTGGATGCCAATGGGATTCAGGCGCGCATCCAGGAGTTGGCGGCGCTCACGCCCGAGCCTGCGCCGCAGGATTACGAGGACGCCTCGGCCGCAATCCGGGCCCTTTTCACCGACGGCACCATGCCTGCCGCCATCGCCTACGAGCTCGCCGCCGCTTATGAGCGCCTTCGCGACGGCGGCGGGCCCGGCGACGGCGACGGCGAGTCCGCCGGTGCGCCCGTCGCGGTGCGCTCGTCCGCCACGGCGGAGGACCTTGCCTCGGCCAGCTTCGCCGGGCAACAGGAAACCTACCTCAACGTCCGCGGCGCGGAAGCACTGGATGCGGCCGTCATTGACTGCTGGTCTTCCCTGTGGACGGCGCGGGCCATGGCCTACCGGGACCGCGAAGGCATCGCACCGGGCGACGTCCGCCTCGCCGTCGTCGTCCAGCGGATGGTCGAGGCCGAGGCGGCGGGGGTCATGTTCACCGCCAATCCGGCCAACGGTCGGCGGGACCAGATCGCGATCAGTGCCGCGTGGGGCCTGGGGGAGTCCGTGGTTAGCGGAACAGTCACCACGGACGACCTTGTTGTGGAAGCCGGAACCGGCCGCGTACTCTCGCGCCGGACAGCCGGCAAGGAAGTCATGACCGTCTACGCGGACCACGCGGCGGACCGCGGCTCCGGCGTCGTCCCGGACCAAGGCGTCCCGGACCAAGGAGGGACGACCGACCAGCCGGTCCCTGCGGCGCTTCGGAACCGGGCCGTGCTCGACGACGGAGCTGCCGCCGCGCTGGCCCGTTACGGAACGCGGATTGCGGACTACTTCGGAACTCCGCAGGACATCGAATGGGCACGGGCAGACGGCGATTTCTTCATGCTGCAATCCCGGCCCATCACGGCACTTCCGGAACCCGTAGCGGACACTCCGGATACCTGGCCGTTGCCCTATCCGAAGGGGCTCTATTTCCGGGCGAGCATCGTGGAGCAACTGCCGGATCCGCTCTCGCCCCTCTTCGCCGACCTCATTGACGGCTCGGTGACCCGCTCGCTCAAAGCCCTGATGAACGAAGCCGTGGGCAGCGAAGTCGTCAGGGACGGCGACGTCGGACTGCCCACCATCAACGGTTACGCCTATTACTACTACCGCACCACGGCACTGTGGCGAGTGATGGGCAAGTCTCCGGCCGCCATGCTCGCCTTGGTTCGCGGCAAGGCGCACATGGGTGTGGCGGGCTGGCGGGAATTCTCGCATCCCCGCTACGAGCGGGCGATCCGGGCCTGGTCGGCAAACCCTGCGGGGGAGCTTTCGGGAGAGGAATTGCTTGAGGGTGTCCGGACGTTGCTCGACGCCGGAACCGTGTACTACACGGCTGTGCAGTCAATCATTCCGGTCGCTGCGACGAGCGAAATGGCCTTCCGGGCGTTCTACGACAAACTCATCCGGCGCGCCGGAGATCCCCCTGCCGAGACATTCCTCCTGGGCTATGACAGTGAACCCATCCGTGCGGAGAAGTCGCTGTACGACCTTGCGGCCTGGGCCCGGGAGGTTGAGGGGCTGGCCCCGGCGATCCTCAATCAACCGACGGCGGCGCTGGCCGAGTCGCAGAGAAACTGGCTCCCGCCCGCCGGGATGGACCCGGCGCTTTGGCAGCAGTGGCGGCCGCGTTTCCAGGCCCATCTCGATCGCTTCGGCCATGCGGTCTACAACCTGGACTTCCTCAGCCCGGTACCGGCAGACGATCCTTCGGTGCTGCTGGATACGGTGAAGTTCTACCTGCGGGGGCACGGAAATGACCCGCACGAGCGCCAGCGTCTCTCGGCCGCCCGACGGGAGGACCAAACCGACCGGATCGTCGCACGGCTGGGTCGGACCCGGCTCGGGCGGAGTCGCAGGGCCCCGTTCATCCGCCTGCTCCGGTGGGCGCAGAAGTCCGCACCCGTCCGCGAAGACGCCCTGGCCGACGTCGGGCTCGCCTGGCCGCTGATCCGGCGGATGCTGTTCGAACTCGGACAACGGCTGGTCTACTCTGGCGTCATCGCCCGTCCCGCCGACGTGTTCTGGCTGCGGCAGCAGGAGCTGCAAAGCGCCGTCGAGTTCGGCCTCGCCGCGCCGCAACCTTCGGGCACGACGGAGCCGCTAGCACCGGTGGCGGTGGCGATTACCGGGGCGACGCGCCCTGTCCGGGCCGACGTCGTCGAGGAGCGCAAGATGCTTTGGCGGGGCCAGGCCAAGGCGGCTGCCCCGCAGTTGCTGCCGGAGACCCGTTGGATGAAGGACGCCTTCGAATCAATGATGCCGGCGCGCTCCCAGGACCAGCCGAGCGACGTCATCAAAGGAGTCGGCGCCAGCGCCGGCCGGGTCAGTGCTCCTGCGCGCGTCCTGACCGGGCCACAGGATTTCGGCCAGATGGCGCCCGGGGATGTCCTGGTTGCGCGCATCACCACTCCCGCGTGGACCTCGCTGTTCGCCATGGCCTCCGCCGTGGTCACCGACGTCGGCGGCCCGTTGAGCCATAGCTCCATCGTGGCCCGGGAGTACGGCATACCCGCCGTGCTCGGCACCGGAGTCGCGACCCAGCGGCTCACGAGCGGCCAACAGATCACCGTCGACGGCGACGCCGGCACCGTGACCGTCGAACACCCAGCCGGCTAACGGAGCGCCCCCTCCCCGGACGCCCGCTCACATATGTCGGGTTTCCGGCGGACGCCCGCTCACGTATGTGGTGTTTCCGGCGGACGCTCGCTCACGTGTGTGGTGTTTCCGGCGGACGCTCGCTCACGTATGTGGGGTTTCCGGCGGACGCTCGCTCGGTTGATGTGAGCGAGGGTTTTGGGATTTGGGCGTATATGTGAGCGAGCGTCCTGGAGGGACCGCGGACAGGTCGGTTAGAGCCCGACGGCGGGAGTCGGGTTTCGTTGTTTTCTGGCCTCTCGGGGGTGCTCCTCACGGACGCTCGCTCACGTATGTGGTGTTTCCGGCGGACCCTCGCTCACTTGATCTGAGCGAGGGTTTTGGGATTTGGGCGTATATGTGAGCGAGCGTCCTGGAGGGACCGCGGACAGGTCGGTTAGGGCCCGACGGCGGGAGTCGGATTGCGCTGTTTTCTGGCCATGGCCGGAGGCGGCAGGGATGCCCAAGATCGCCGGGTTTCCCTAGGTTTAACCCAAGAAATGCGCAGGATCGCGAGTCTTGACACAGGATGTCCCAAGGACTGCTCCACGGGGTATCGGGCGTTGCTAAGTTGCTTGTGAGCTGGTGCTGGACCAGCCCACCCCAACTCGCTCAGGAGTTTCACATGCTTACCTTCTTCTCCAACGCTGCGTCCCGCATCCGCCGTGATGAAAAGGGCGCCACCGCCGTCGAATACGGCATCATGGTCGCCCTCATTGCTGTCGTCATCATCGTCGCCGTCACGGCACTGGGTGGGACGGTCAAGAACACCTTCTCCCAGGTCCAATGCTCAGTTTCCGGCAAAACGTGGAGCACTACCACGAACACTTGCGGCTAGTAGCTTCGCGTCCTGCCCTACCGTTCGTACCAGAAAACAAGGAGCATCAATGCTGTCCGCTTTCCTAAAGTCCGTTTCTCACGCCCGGCGTGACGAAACCGGTGCCACCGCCGTCGAATACGGCATCATGGTTGCCCTCATTGCAGTGGTCATCATCGCCGCTGTGACGCTGCTGGGTAGCACCGTCAGGGAGACGTTCTCCCAGGTCCAGTGTTCCGTGAGCGGCAAAACCTGGACGGCTGCCACCACTTCAGGTGGCACTGGCACCTGCGCCTAGAAGTCGTGCTGCGAGTGCCCGGGAGGCCACTCCGGCACCAAGCAATTCCCGAGTGGCGGCGGCATACACGCGGCCGCCACTCTGCTTGATCCGAACCATCTGTTCTCTGGAAGGGCAACACTATGCCGAGGTCTTCAGAGCGCGGTGCCGTGGCAGTCGAGTTCGCCATCCTGGCGCCCCTCCTGATCATGCTGCTCCTGGGCATCATGGAATTCGGCAGGGCTTACAACGTGCAGGTGTCGCTCTCGAACGCGGCCCGCGAAGGTGTCCGGGTCATGGCGATCTCAAACGACCAGACGGCCGCGAAGACAGCGGCAAAAAACGCAGCGGTGGCGTTGAATCCAGGGCTGGCAGACACGAACTTCACCTTCAGCCCAGCCAGCTGCACGGCCGGAGCCCAGATGTCCGTGACGATCAAGTACACCCTCAGCACCCTCACGGGGATCGCGGGGCCATTCCCCATGCAAGGAGTAGGAGTCATGGTATGCGGCGGCTGATGGTCCCCGAGAACGACGACGGCGAGCGCGGCGCGATTGCGGTTCTCGTCGCTCTCTTGCTGGTGGTGCTGCTCGGTTTTGCCGCCCTCGCCGTGGATGCGGGAATGCTGTATTCGGAACGGGCGCAAGTGCAGAACGGTTCCGACGCCGCCGCCCTCGCCGTGGCGCAGAAATGCGCCGCGAATACGAGCGATCCGAATTGCTCCACCACGTCCCCCATCGCGAGCGACATCGCAAACAAGAACGCAAACGATGGCCTGAACAACGTCAAGTCGATCAGTCTGGACCTGACAAACCGGAAAGTCACCGTGACCGCCGGGTCCCAGCAGGCAGGCGGCACGCCCAATGCCGTTTCGCTCCTCTTCGCCCGCGTCCTGGGCTTTAGCTCGGCCAACGTGCTGACCACGTCGAGTGTTCAGTGGGGGAGCGCCGTCGCCGGCAGGACTCCTTTTCCCCTCGCGTATTCCATCTGCCAGGTGCAGGGATACATCGGTGGCGGTCTCCAGCTGCTTCAGGATCACGGCACCGGCGCCAACCCTAGCTGCAATTACGGTCCTTCCGGCGCCACGGTTGCCGGTGGATACGGCTGGATCACGCAGGATGCCGGCGTGTGCGGAGGAACCATCAACCTCGCGGTCAGCGAAGGGGGCAGCGCTCCCGGGAACAGCATTCCCACGAACTGTTCAACCACCCTTCAAAATTGGGCCACCAACATCACGGCCGGCCGTGACGTTATTGTTTTGCTCCCCGTGTTCAATTCGGTGACTGGAACGGGAAGCGGAGCTGTTTACGGTCTTGTGGCATTTGCCGCTTTCAAAGTGGCGGGGTGGACGTTCAGCGGCAACAACAGTCTTCCGGACAGTTTCCGTAATACCAGTCCGTATGTGTCTTCGGCGCTTTCCTGCAACGGAAACTGCCGCGGAATCATCGGGAGCTTCGTCAAATACGTCTCGCTGGCGGACGGCTACTCGCTGGGGCCCGTAGACGCCTACGGGGCCACCATTGTCCGCCTCACCAACTAGTTTTCATCCGTTCTTTGAGCACAGGAGTTGTAAGTGAAGTCACGCTTGTTGGCCGGGTCGGCAGCGGCAGTGCTGGCACTGGTCGGGGTGATTCTCGTCTTTTCCTACGCGCAAGGAGCGGATCAACGGGCAGTCCAGAACCTGGCCCCTGTTGACGTGTTGGTGGTCAAGACTGCCATCCCGGCCGGCACTTCAGTGGACGCCATGAAGGATTCCCTGGTCACCCAGCAATTGCCGGGATCGGCGGTTCCCAAGACGGCGCTACACACCTTGGCGGACGCAGCAGGCAAGGTGGCCGCCGTCGACCTCGTCCCCGGCGAGACACTGGTGTCCGAAAGACTGGTGGCCCCGGACGCGCTCAAGACCCCCGGGGACGTTAAGGTGCCCGCAGGGCTTCAGGAGGTCTCGTTCCAGTTGGAACCCCAGCGGGTTGTCGGGGGACGACTCGTTCCTGGAGACCATGTTGGTATCTTCATCTCCATATCCGGCGGCGGAAGTGACTCGAAGTCGGACAAAGGGACCACGCAACTGACCATCCCCAAGGTTCTGCTGACCGCGGTGCAGCGCGCTCCCCAAGCGACCGCAAGCCCGCAGCCGACGCCGGCTCCCGGGTCTGGTGCCGCTGCCAACCCGGGCGATACGAGCCTTCCCACCGGATCACTCTTGCTCACCGTTGCGGTAAGCGATGTGGACGCAGCCAAGATTGTCTTCGCTGCCGAGTACGCCAAGATCTGGTTGAGCAAAGAGCCGTTGGATGCCAAAGACAGCGGCCCCATCGTTATCCAGCCGAGCGGAGTATACAGGTGAGCCGTTTTGTCCTCATAACTCCCAACACCGAATTTGACCAGCGGTTGCGCCAAGCTGTTGCCGGTGGCCTGCCGGGAAGCGTACAGACCTTCTTCACGAGCATTTTGCCGGCCGATCCGGCAGAACTGTTCGGTGCGCTCAACCAGGAACAACTCGAAGTGCTGATTCTCGGGCCCGACGTGCCCGTGGAGGACGCCCTTCGCCTGGCCACGGTCTTCGATGTGCAGTTGCCGGAACTGAGCGTGATCCTCGTCAGTGAACTGGATCCCGCGTTTGTCCTCCAAGCCATGCGCTCGGGAATCCGCGACATCATGAGCCCGGATGCTGACCTGGCCCAGATAAGGGTCATGCTTGAGCGCGCGTGCCAGTCTTTCGCCAGCCGACAGCGCACCGGGGAACCAAAGCAATCGGGTTCGCCGAAGGGCCTGGTGATTGGCGTCTTTTCTCCCAAGGGTGGCGTGGGCAAGACAACCATTGCCACGAACATCGCAGTGGGCCTGGGCAAGATCGCGCCGATGAGCGTGGTGATCGTGGATCTCGACCTGCAATTCGGTGACGTTGCCTCCGGGCTCTACCTCAACCCGGAGCACACCGTTACTGACGCCGTCACGCCGTCGGCCAGCCAGGATTCGCTGGTGCTCAAGGCCTTTCTCACCGTCCACCCGGCGAGCATCTATGCGTTGTGCGCGCCGAAGGACCCCGTCGAAGCTGATGAAATCTCGCCGGAACAAGTGGGCAGGCTGCTCGAGCAGCTCGCTCATGAGTTCCAGTACGTGGTTGTCGACACGGCACCCGGACTGCCAGAAATCGGGCTCGCCGCCCTCGAGCAGTGCTCGGACGCAGTCTGGGTGACCGGCATGGACGTTCCAAGCGTCCGGGGCCTTCGCTCCGGGCTGGACATCCTCCGCAGGCTGAACCTCCTTCCCGAAACCCGCCACGTGGTGCTCAACATGGCTGATTCCAAGTCGGGGCTGTCGGTCCAGGACGTCGAATCGACAGTCGGTGCGCCGGTTGACGTGAGCATCCCCCGATCGAAGGCCGTAGCGTTCTCCACCAACCGCGGCATTCCCGTGCTCCAGGACTCGGTGAAGGATCCTGCCGTCAAAGGTCTCAAACAACTTGTGGACCGCTTCAACCCCACGTGGCGTGCCACAGCACAGCGCAAACTGCACAGAAGGGTCGTCGTCTAATGAAGCTGTCTGAACGGCTGCATGCCGCCGAGGACAAGACCGAAGCGTCTCCCCGCCCAGGGGTGGATCTTGGCGCGAGCACACCCTCTACCCCTAAACCGACATTCGCTGACTCGACGCAGCAGGTCAGGCCACTTCCCTCGGGGAAGCCCGGCGGCGCCCTGAAACCCCACACCTCGGTCAAGCTGTCCGACGTCCCTGACTCGCCGAAGCTCAGGGCCCAGCAACCCGTGGACGCTTTCGCTGCCCTCAAGGTGCGCGCCGCCACCGCATTGTTCGAGCGGCTGGGCGCGAGGTTCAACGACTCGGGTGTCAGCGAACACGAGTTGCGGTCAACTGCCCGGGAAGAACTCATCCGGATCATCGACGCCGAACAGGTCCCGCTGTCCGCGGACGAGCGCAGCCGGCTGGTCGCGGACGTGGCGGATGACGTCCTTGGCTATGGGCCGCTCCAACGCTTGCTGGACGACCCGGAAGTCACCGAAATCATGGTCAACAGGATGGACCAGATCTACGTCGAACGAAAAGGCAAGCTGACCCTCACGGACTCCGGATTCAGCTCAGAAGAGCACCTCCGGAGAGTCATCGAACGCATCGTTTCGAAAGTGGGCCGCCGGATCGATGAGTCGTCCCCCCTTGTTGACGCGCGGCTTGAGGACGGGTCCCGAGTCAATGCGGTGATCCCTCCGCTTGCGGTGGGCGGTTCGTCGCTGACCATCCGAAAATTCAGCAAAATACCGTTGACCATCAGGAACCTGATCGATTTCGGAACGCTCACGCCCGAAATGGCGGAGCTCCTCAATGCGTGCGTCAAGGCGAAGCTGAACATCATTGTTTCCGGAGGTACCGGAACCGGAAAGACGACACTGTTGAATGTCCTCTCGTCTTTCATCCCGGAAGACAACCGGATTGTCACCATCGAAGATGCCGTGGAACTGCAGATCCAGCAGCAACACGTGGTCAGGCTTGAGAGCAGGCCACCGAACACCGAGGGCAAGGGGGCCGTGACCATCAGGGAACTGCTGAGGAACTCGCTTCGTATGCGGCCGGACAGGATCGTCGTCGGCGAGGTCCGCGGTGGAGAATCCCTCGACATGCTGCAGGCCATGAACACCGGCCACGACGGTTCCCTCTCCACGGTGCACTCGAATTCCCCTCGCGACGCCGTGGCGCGCCTCGAAACCCTCGTGCTCATGGCCGGTATGGACCTGCCATTGCGGGCAATCCGCGAGCAAATAGCGTCCGCGGTGAATCTCATCATCCAGATCTCCCGGTTGCGGGACGGAACGCGCCGCATCACCCACGTGACTGAGGTCCAGGGCATGGAAGGCGACATTGTCACCCTTCAAGACGCCTTTGTTTTCGATTACTCGGCAGGCGTCGACTCCCACGGAAGGTTCCTGGGACGGCCGGTCCCCACGGGTATCCGTCCGCGCTTCATCGACCGCTTCGATGACTTGGGTATCCATGTATCTCCCGGAGTATTCGCCGCGCCCCTGGCAACAGCAACAGCAGCAAGGACGTGAGCGGAAAATGATGCTCTTGACCGGTATGGCCCTGATGTTTTCAGCCATCCTGCTCCTCGGCGTGGCCGTGATCCTGCCGAAAACTCCGGAAGTTCCGTTCGATCGACGCCGGCCCTACCACGTAGGTTCGGGCTCCCAGCTGACGCGTTTTGCAGGTTCTGCCGCCGACGCAGTCCACGGGGTGTTGACCAGGCGCAATATCCGGCTCTTCAACCGTGAACAACTGGAGAATGCCGGGCTGCGGATGAGCCAGGCGGATTTCTTCATCCTTGTCATTGCCGGTGCATTCGTGGGTGCCCTGATCGGTCTGGTCATCGGCGGTCCGTTGGTGGCCTTCCTGTTCTTTCTCCCGGCGCCCCTCGTAGCGCGGGTCATCTTGAGCTCCCTGGCCGGCAAAAGGCGCGCCAAATTCGATGAGCAGCTCGGGGACACGCTCCAACTACTGGCTGGCGGCCTGCGGGCCGGGCACAGCATCCTCCGCGCCATCGATGCTGCCGCCACGGAATCTGCCAGCCCGACGTCCGAGGAAATGCGCCGGATCATTACAGAGACGAGCCTTGGCCGTGATCTTGAGGCATCGCTGAACGACACAGCGGAGCGGATGCGGAGCGAGGACTTCGTGTGGATAGCGCAAGCCATCCAAATCAACCGCGAGGTGGGCGGAAACCTTGCGGAGGTCCTGGACCAAGTCAACGAGACCATACGCGAACGCAGCGAGATCAAGGGACACATCAAATCCTTGGCCGCGGAAGGAAAGTTCTCGGGATACATCCTGATGGCGCTTCCCTTCGGCATCGTCACCATGCTCTTGCTTATCAACCCCGGCTACATGAACGTGATGTTCACCCAGCCGCTTGGTTGGGGAATGATCGGCTTGTCAGTCATTCTCATGACGATCGGCGGTCTCTGGATGCGCAAGATCATCGACTTGAAGTTTTGAGGTGACGAGTGAATCCCTCTCTTCTAATCTCCCTCGTCCTGGTTCCTCTGCCTATCGCCTACCTCGCCTGGTCATTCCTGTCGGTTGACCGCAAAGCCCAACGTGCCGTCCGGGATCTTTTGACCCAAGGCGCAGCCATTGCCGAAGCTGGTCCACAAAGTCGTGGCAGTGCGCTCGAGCTCATTGGCTACCGTTTGACCCCCGGCGGCTACGTCCAGAAACTGGACCGGCTGCTCTCGCTGGCCGGCCGCCCGCCGTCGCTCCCTTTGGGGCGCGTCCTCGCTGCCAAACCCCTGCTCGGATTGTTCGGCGCACTTTTTGGGTTTCTCATCAGTGCCAACAGCTCAAGCGGAATCCTTAAGCTCGTAGGGATATTTGTCGTATTACTCGGATACTTTATCCCGGACCTAATGCTGTACAGCAAAGGGCAAGAGCGCCAAAAGGCCATGCAATTGGAACTCGCAAATACCATGGACCAAATGCTGATTTCCGTTGAGGCTGGCCTCGGTTTTGAAGGAGCAATGGCCCGGGCCGGAGAAAACGGGAAGGGGCCGCTGGCCGAGGAGTTGGTGCGGACGCTGCAGGACATGCAGGTCGGAAGGAGCCGCCGCGAGTCCTATCTCGCCCTCGCCGAACGAACCAACGTTCCGGAGCTCCGGAGCTTTGTACAGGCCGTGATCCAGGCTGACACTTACGGCATTGCCATCAGCCGGGTCCTCAGGGTCCAGGCGAAGGTTATGAGGGTTAAGCGCCGCCAACGTGCAGAAGAGAAGGCGATGAAGCTTCCGGTGATGGTTCTCTTCCCGCTTCTGCTCTTCATCTTCCCTGTGTTGTTCATCGCCATCCTGGGGCCGGCCGTCATCAACGCTATAGCCACCTTCAGCGGAGGTTAAGCGCAATATCACATTCTCCGAATGGGTGTGCTGGAGGAAAAGGAGTTAAATCAAGAAAGGCCTAAGATTTCCTTAAGATAGGCATAAGTTCGGTTTTTTCCGGAATTCAGAAAGTAGCATTGGGCTATGTTCAGTTCAGGTTCAAGCGAGGTCAACGAGGATTCAGACCCCAGCCATACGGGTTCGGTCGGGGACTCCACTGCGCTGCCAGTCGTCCCGCTTATCGAACTTCCCATACTGGACCTGGCTGAATTCCAACTCCTGGAAGATCAAGTGGACAATCCGCTGATCGCGCGAACGTTCGCCGGCGACTTTGCGAAACTCTGGGCGAAGCGATACGAAATCCTGGCAACCGCCGTCGAGCGCGGCGACATGGCCGCAGCCCTGAACGCGGTCCTTAGCCTCAGGACCTCTTCCATCATGGTTGGCGGCGTCCGCCTCGCGGTACTTGCAGCGCAACTGGAGGAACGTATTAGAAAGAGCGAACTGCGTGAAGCCAGGCCGCTCCTCAAGGAAGTTGCAGAATGCGGGCACCTAACGGTCCAGGAACTCAAGGACAGCTACGTGCTCAGGAACGATTGACGGACGCCGCCTAATCCGAACTTTTCGGCGTCAGGCGATAGCCGACTCCTCGGACAGTCTGTAAAAAGCGCGGCGATTGTGGATCTTCACGAAGCTTTCGGCGGAGGTTCCCGATGTGGGTCTCAACGGCCCGTTCGTCGGCGTCGCTGATGTACGCATCGTCGTCGTAGTACTCACCGCGCGCCGCCCGCACCAGGTCAGCCCGGGTGCGCACCTCGCCATTGGCCCGAAGCAAGTCGAGAAGCAGATCGAACTCGCTTCGCGTCAACGTCACGGCGGAACCTTGAAGCGTCACCGTGCGTGATTTGTGGTTCAGGGCCAAGCCATTGTGCCTGATCACTGCATGGTCGACGCCGGCAGAGCCGCCGTCGGCGCCTCTCGAAACAGCGCCGGCGTTAGCACCGCCGTCGGGCACCGAACCAGAGCGATCCTCCTCCAGCAACGCAAGCCTGCCGTCCGCGCGAGGCCGCCGCATCATGGCCGTGACCCGCGCCCGCAATTCACGCGGCAGGAACGGCTTCTTGACGTAGTCGTCTGCGCCGGTCAGGAACGCGGTCAACGTGTCCGGCTCGTCGCGCCTGGCCGTCAGCATCACCACATATGCGTCGCTGAATTGCCGAATCCGACGCAGGACCTCGTGGCCGTCCATGTCGGGAAGCCCGACGTCGAGCGTCACCACGGTGGCGTGGTGGTCCCGCACGACCTCCACGCCTTCGCGTCCGGTGGCGGCAGAGTGCACCACAAATCCAGCTTCCTTAAGGATGGCGTCGACCAGATTTCGCACGTCTTCGTCATCCTCAATGACTACAGCTACCCCAGGCTCGCTCATAGAACATCCTCGAGGGTGCACATCGCCGCACAGCCCAGCGCAATGCGGTAAATGCCACCCAAATACTCACGATACAAGCATTGAAGCCATCTGGCATCTAATATGTGGATTAAGCGCTTGCTTCGAACTTCCAGTTGGATGGTTTGGGCCGTCGTATTGTGGTTCCTTGGGGGAATAGTGGGCTCCGGGTGCTTCCTTCGGGAAGCGCGTGGAGCGGTAATTGGTTCGCGATTCTCCAAGGAAGGGTCTTGACTTTGAGTGAGCAGCCATTTTTTCGCGCGGCCGCCCGTTTCTTCCGCAAACTCACACCTCGTGCCCGCCTGGCTGTCTGTGAATTACCACTAACGCTCATCGTCGCCGGCCTTGCGATCGCAGCCCCAACTGTTTGGCCAGGGTTAATCCAGAATTGGCTGTTTGTTACCGGGGTTTTCCTTCATGGGGCGCTGTTCCTTGGCTGCCTGCTGGTTCCCTGGGAGCGATTGTCGCCGAGTGCGGGCCTGGCAATCCCCGTTTTGGATTTTGTCGCCCTCTGGTTCACCCGAAACGGCGCTTTCAGCGCAATACCGGGCCTCATCACTTTGGCTATCTTTCCCGTGATCTGGTTGTCTGCCTCAGGCATGCTTTCGAAGACAAGCCTGGTCCTCAGTTTTGTGGGTCCTTTTGTCATTGCGTTTCCGCCAGTGGTCACGCACTTGCCACGTCCTACGCCGTCGGACATTTCTTCCGTACTGCTATTACCGCTGATGATGTTCGCAATGGCAGTGTCCATTCGCTTGGCTGGCTCCAATGCCCGTCTCCAGCAACGGCGGGTAAGCCAGCGCGACCAGTCCCTGCGGCAATTGTTGGCTGCCAGCCGGGAGCGGGAAACGCTGCTCAAGACGATCCTGGACACGATCGACGTCGGAATTGTCGCCGTCGATTCGAAGGGCGAAACCCTCCTGATCAACAATCAACAAAAGGCGTTCCTCAAGATGGCGATGCCCGCGGGAGGCTCGCGGGGTCCCGCGGAACGCGACTGGCTCGTTTTTGGCCAGGACAGGCGGACGCCGATTCCGCTTGAAAAGGGACCCGTTCGGAGGGCCGTTCAAGGGGAAACATTCTCCGACTATCTCCTTTGGTTCGGCGCCGGAACCGACCAACGGGTCATCTCAACCGCCGCGCGGGGTATGAAGAGCGACGTCGACGACGGGTTTGGCGGTGCGGTGATCGTATTCAAAGACGTGACGGATGTTGTGGATGCCCTTGCCGCCAAGGACGAATTGGTTGCCAACGTTTCGCACGAATTCGGTTCGCCGCTGACGTCGATCTTGGGCAACATCGATCTTGTGCTGCGCGGCGCCCAGGAACTCCAGCCGGCAACAAGGCTTGGATTGGAAATTGCGGAGCGGAATGCCGAGCGGCTCCGGGCCCTGGTGGAGGACCTGCTTTCGTCGGCCGCGGCAGTAGAGAGCGTACATCTGAGGCGCACGGATTTGGCAGGGTTGGTTGAAAATAGCTTGGTTTCTGCACGCGCACAGGCCGACGCCGCCCACGTGGGCCTCGTCGCCGACGTTCCTGCACCCCTGTGGGCAAACGCCGACCCCTTGAGGCTGGGACAGGCCTTGGACAACCTGGTGTCCAACGCCATCAAGTATTCGCCCGGTGGCGGACTGGTGACCGTCCGGGCGGAGCGGAACGACGGTTGGGTCCGGCTTGAAGTGAAAGATACGGGAATGGGCATGACCACTGACGAGTCGGCCAGGATTTTCACCCGGTTCTTCCGGACTAACGCCGCCCGTCAGGCCGCGATTCCCGGCGTCGGCCTCGGGCTGTCCATCACCAAGTCCATCGTCGAGCGACACGGAGGCAGCATCTCCTGCCGCAGCGAGCCCGGCAGCGGAAGCACTTTCACGGTGGCACTGCCGGCTGGACCGCCGCAAGAGCCGTCCCAGACAGACATGCCGGCGCTGTACTAAGCCGGCACTGCAACAGGCCGGATCCCGGAGCGGGTAGCGGCCAGCCGTGCAAGTACCCGGCCGGGCAAATTAGAGTACCCACTACTCGTGACCGGCCCTAGAGGCAGCCGATTCAATGGAACTCAGTTGGTCTCAAACGCAGTTCCTGGTCTCTGGGGGTTATCCGTATGTGTGCTTTCTGCAATCCCGTTGTGCCCTTCCCGCGTCTCACAGTCAGTTCCACAGCGACGGAGGCAGTCCGTTGAGCGCGGCAGCGATGTTCGCCGGGTCGTTGCCCGGGCTGATCCTGATGGACTTCGGCCAGGCAATGGTGGTGGTGTGCGTGTGTTTCGACATGGTCCGTGCCGTGTCCGTGCCTCGATCGCATCGACGTTACGTCGCCAATACCATCTTCAAGACCCTGGCGGTGCCGTCGATTCTCGTCATGGGCGTCAGCGTCCTCGCGAAGGCAATCCAATGGAATTGGACCGACGTGGCGATGGGCGTTTTCGTGATCGTGATGATCATCTTCCGCTGGCACCAGGACAAGGACGAGGACAGCTGGTGGAAAGGCAAAGGCAAGAAGCTGGCCCGCTGGGCGCGGAAGCAACTGACGCCGCGACCCGCCTTCGTCCCGGCGTCGGCGTCAGCCTAAGCGCCTAGCCTCCCCGGACGCTCGCTCACCTTTAGGCTGTTTTCCGCCGACGCTCGCTCACCTTTGAGGCGTTTTCCGCCGACGCTCGCTCACCTTTGAGGCGTTTTCCGCCGACGCTCGCTCACATGATCTGAGCGAGCGTTCCGGCGTTTGGCCCTATATGTGAGCGGGCGTCCGGCGTTTGGCCCTATATGTGAGCGAGCGTCCGGGCTGATGCGCTGGGAACAGTGCCTTAGCGCCCGACGGCGGCAGCCCGATGGCGCCGTCGTCCCGCCTTGTGTGCCGTTCCCCCCGGACGCTCGCTCACCTTTGAGGCGTTTTCCGCCGACGCTCGCTCACTTGATCTGAGCGGGCGTTCCGGCGTTTGGCCCTATAGGTGAGCGGGCGTCCGGGCTGATGCGCTGGGAACAGTGCCTTAGCGCCCGACGGCGGCGGTCCGGTGGCGCCGTCGTCCCGCCTTGTGTGCCGTTCCCCCTCAGACGCTCGCTCACCTTTGAGGCGTTTTCCGCCGACGCTCGCTCACTTGATGATCTGAGCGAGCGTTCCGGCGTTTGGCCATATACGTGAGCGAGCGTTCGGGCATTTGGCCCCATATCTGAGCGGGCGTTCCGGCGTTTGGCCCCATATGTGAGCGGGCGTTCCGGCGTTTGGCCATATATGTGAGCGAGCGTTGGGGAAGAGAGCCATATACGTGAGCGAGCGTTGGGGAAGAGAGCCGTATAGGTGAGCGAGCGTTCGGTTGACGCCCCCGAGCGACCCGAACGCTTGACGCATCTCGCGCCTTCCGCATATTCTGAACGAACGGTCGGTAAATATTTAGGAGCAACCATGGCATCGCAGAATCTGCAGTCTGTGCCCGCTGAGCTGTCCCCCGAAGAGCTTGAGCGGGAACAGGCCGGTCAGGCGTACTTTGACCGCATCATTTCCGAGGATTCGCGCATCGAACCCCGCGACTGGATGCCGGAGGCCTACCGCAAGACCCTGCTCCGCCAGATCTCGCAGCACGCGCACTCGGAGATCATCGGCATGCAGCCGGAAGCCAACTGGATCACCAGGGCTCCGAGCCTCAAGCGCAAGGCCATCCTCATGGCCAAGGTCCAGGATGAGGCGGGCCACGGCCTGTACCTCTACTCGGCCGCGGAGACCCTTGGCCAGAGCAGGGACAAGATGACCAGCGACTTGATCGCCGGCAAGGCCCGGTACTCGTCCATCTTCAACTACCCCGCGGTTTCCTGGGCGGACATGGGTGCGATCGGCTGGCTGGTGGACGGCGCCGCGATCTGCAACCAGGTTCCCCTCTGCCGGGCTTCCTACGGCCCCTACGGACGCGCAATGGTGCGCATCTGCAAGGAAGAGTCGTTCCACCAGCGCCAGGGTTTCGAGATCCTCCTTGAACTGTCCAACGGGACGCCCGCCCAGAAGGCGATGGCCCAGGATGCCGTCAACCGCTGGTACGCGCCGGCGCTGATGATGTTCGGGCCGCCCGACGATGATTCGCCCAACTCCAAGCAGTCCATGGCGTGGAACATCAAGCGGTTCAGCAACGACGAGCTCCGCAGCCGCTTCGTCGGCATGATGGTGGAGCAGGTCAAGGTCCTGGGCCTCACGCTCCCGGACAAGGACATCCGTTTCAACGAAGAAACCAAGAAATGGGAGCACGGGCCCCTGGACTGGAACGAGTTCAAAGACGTTCTCGCCGGGAAGGGTCCCTGCAACGCGCAGCGGCTTGAGCGCCGCCGCGAAGCGCACGACGACGGCGCCTGGGTCCGCGAAGCGGCCGCCGAGTACGCCCGCAAGCAAGCAGAGAAGGAATACGCAGCATGATCCCCAACGACTCCCCAACCTCGCAAGCTCGGCCGGGGACCCCGGTCGTCGTGGCCCCTGACTCAGCAGCCAACGAACCCCACGAAACTCACTGGAGCCTCTGGGAAGTCTTCGTCCGCTCCAGCCGCGGCCTGTCCCACGTCCACGCTGGATCCTTGCACGCACCGGACGCGGCGATGGCGCTGCGCAACGCCCGCGACCTGTACACCCGCCGCAACGAAGGCGTGTCCATCTGGGTGGTTCCGGCCGACGCTATCTCCTCGAGCGACCCGGATTCCAAGGGTTCCTTCTTCGAATCCCCGCAGGGCAAGGACTACCGCCACGCGACGTATTACACCAAGAGCGAAGGCGTGAAGCACCTGTGACCGCCCCCGTAAACGAAAACGTAAACGAAAACGAAAACAAAGACTTCTCCATCGAAGGCCACGGCGACATTTCCGTCGGCGTCAAGGGCGCAGGTGCTTCCGGAGACGGTTCCGCAAGCGCCACGCGCATCACCCCCGGAAACGCCTTGCGCCCCGAAGACATTGCCCTCGAGGTCCGCAAGGGACAAGTCAAGCCGAGCGACGACGTCGCGGAATACGCCCTGCGCATCGGCGACGACGGATTGATCCTCGCCCAGCGCCTGGGGCACTGGATCTCCCGGGCTCCTGAGCTCGAAGAAGACGTCGCCCTCGGCAACATCGCCCTCGACCAGCTGGGCCACGCCCGTTCCTTCCTGACCTACGCCGGCGCGGCATGGGACAAGTCCGAGGACGATCTGGCGTACTTCCGCCGCGAGCACGAGTTCCGCTCAGCGCACCTGTTCGAGCAGCCGAACGGGGACTTCGCCGTCACCATCGCCCGGCAATTCATCGTGAGCTACTACCAGTTCGAGCTCTACAAGCGGCTGACCGGATCCACGGATGCCACCATCGCGGCCATCGCCGCGAAGGCACTCAAAGAGGTCGACTACCACCGCGACCACAGCGCACAGTGGGTCCTCCGGCTTGCCGGCGGCACGGAAGAGTCCCGCCGTCGTATCGTCCGGGCGTTCAAGCTCGTCTGGCCCTACGTCGAAGAACTCTTCGAAGACGACGAGCTCACGGCGCGCCTCGCGGAAAGCGGAGCAGGCGTGCAGCCCTCCGGCCTCCGCGCGGACTTCGACCACCTCACCGGAGAAATCCTGAGCGAAGCCGGCCTTGAAGGGGAACTCAACCTCGAACGTATCCCACAATCCTTGGGTGGCGGCCGCCAGGGCAAGCATTCCGAGCACTTGGGCTACCTGCTCGCCGAGATGCAGGTGCTGGCCCGCGAACATCCCGGCGCAAGCTGGTGACGGTGGACATGTTCGTTCACGAGACACCAACCCAGGCCAAGCAAACCGCCGAGCAAAAGGCCTGGGGGATTGCCGCCACGGTCTGCGATCCCGAGATTCCGGTCCTCACCATTGAGGATCTGGGGATCCTCCGCAACGTCCAACTGTTCGACGACGGCGGGCTGGTCCCCGCGGTCCAGGTCACCATTACGCCGACCTACTCGGGCTGCCCCGCGATGGACGCCATCCGCGACGACCTCAAGACCGCGTTCCACAAAGCGGGATACCCCAGCGTCTACGTCGAGCTCGTCCTGGCTCCGGCCTGGACCACGGACTGGATGACTGAGCGGGGCAAGGCCAAGCTGCAGGAATACGGCATCGCGCCGCCATCCGGAAGGGCAGCAGCCGGGGGACATGCCGGCAAAGTGCGGCTCAACCTCGCCGTGAAATGCCCCCAGTGTTCGTCGCTGAACACCAAGGAACTCACCCGCTTTGGTTCCACGTCCTGCAAGGCGCTCTTCGTCTGCCAGGACTGCAAGGAACCGTTCGACTACTTCAAAGTCCTGTAAGGAATCCGACATGCCCGTTGTCCGCCAGACCGCAGCCGAACAAGCGCAGGCCACCGGCCGCCGTCGTGCGTCTTTTCATTCCCTCAGCGTTTCGGAAGTCCGCCGCCTGACTGAAGACGCCATCGAGGTCACGTTCGATGTTCCGTCGGAACTCGCCGGCCAGTACGACTACCTTCCCGGCCAGTACGTGGCGCTCCGGACCACCCTTCCTGACGAGAGCGGTGAGCCGCATGAAGTCCGCCGCAGCTACTCCATCTGCGCAGAGCCTCGCAGCTTCGCGGACGGCAGCAGCGAGATCCGCGTAGCGATCAAGAAGGACCTGGGCGGCATCTTCTCCACCTGGGCGAATGCGGAGCTCAAGGCCGGCGACACCCTGGATGTCATGAGCCCAATGGGCGCGTTCATTTCGAAGCATGGCAAGGACGGCAAGACTGTCCAGCAGAATGTCATGAACTCCATGAACAATCCGGAGAACATGGCAGGGGAGTTCGGCGACGCCGGTTCTTTCGTGGCCATCGCCGCGGGCTCGGGCATCACCCCGGTGATCGCGATCGCCCGCACGCTGCTGGCCGCGAACCCGGAGACGCGCTTCGACCTGATCTACGCCAACAAGGCCGCGATGGACGTCATGTTCCTCGAAGAGCTGGCGGACCTGAAGGACAAGTACCCGTCCCGATTGGCGCTGCACCATGTGTTGTCCCGCGAGCAGCGCATCGCGCCGCTCATGACGGGCCGTATCGACGCCGAGAAGCTGCAGCAACTGTTGGGCACCGCCATCCACGCGGAGGATGTAGACGAATGGTTCCTGTGCGGGCCGTTCGAGCTGGTCCAGCTGTGCCGGGATACCCTCGCTGCCCGCGGCGTCGAGCCCGAGCACGTGCGCTTCGAGCTGTTCACCACCGGCCGCCCGGACCGCCCCGAGGGCAACGCCGGCCGGCCCGTTGTGGAGGACGAGTCGAAGGACACGTTCAAGATCACCTTCACGCTGGATGGTTTGACCGGCGATGTCGCCAGCCCCACCCACGCACGGGAATCCATCCTCAACGCCGCCTTGCGGGTCCGCCCGGATGTTCCGTTCGCGTGCGCCGGTGGCGTATGCGGCACGTGCCGCGCCAAACTGGTTTCCGGGACGGTCAGCATGGACGAGAACTACGCCTTGGAGCAGGATGAGTTGGACAAGGGCTACGTGCTGACATGCCAGTCCCACCCCACCAGTGAATCCGTCACGGTCGATTTCGACGTCTAAGGAATAAACGAATGATCGAGCTCTCCATCGCCAACGGCATCGCCGAAATTGTCCTCAACGCCCCGGAAAAGCTGAACTCGCTTGACGAGGCAGCGCTTGCCGAACTGGATAGAGCGTACGACGACGCCGCTGCCGCCGCCTCCCGCGGGATGGTGCGGGCGCTGCTCCTTCGCGGAGAGGGCCGCGCCTTTTGCGCGGGACGCGACATTGCGGGCGTGACCCCGGAGAGCGACGACGCGAAGGCGTACTTGAACGGGCTCGTCGAGCCGCTGCTCAAGAAGATGGCGGCCTTCCCGGCCCCGACCTTCGCGGCAGCGCACGGCGCGTGCCTCGGCGTCGGGCTCGGCCTGTTGCTGGCGACGGACGTGGTGTACGTGGCGGAGACTGCCAAGTTCGGTTCGCCGTTCGCCAAGCTGGGCGCCACTTTGGATTCGGGCGGGCACTGGTACTTCACGGAACGCCTGGGCATGCACCGGACCCTGGACCTCATCTACACGGCCGACCTGATCAGCGGTGCCGAGGCTGTGGCGCAGGGCATGTTCAGCCGGGTTATGCCGGACGACGCCCTGCTGGAGGCCACGCGGATCATCGTGGAGCGGGTCGCGGCGGGTGCCACCGGCGCGTTCACCGCGAGCAAGGAGCTCGTGGCCCATATCCGCGACCAGCGCCTGGGCTTGTGGGCTGCCATGTCCGAAGAGAACGACGAACAAGCCCGGCTGTGCAAGACAGAGGACTACGCCGAAGGTTTCCGTGCGTTCCAGGAGAAGCGGGCGCCGGTCTTCAAGGGGTAGCAGGGGTCCGGGGTTCACAGCCGCGGACAACCCGGTCCTTTGATCTTGTCAGCACTTCGTCCCATACCTAGACTCTCTAGGTATGGGACGAAGTTCAGTGAACGGACAGCTTGACCTGCTTCTGCTCAGCTCGCTCGGAGCGGGCGAGGCACACGGCTATGCGCTCATCGCGCGCATTCACGAGCGCAGCGGCGCACGGATTGAGCTCCAGGAGGGCTCCGTCTACCCCGCGCTGCACAAGCTCGAGGCAGCGGGGTGCGTCGCGAGCCGCTGGGCGGACGACGACGGCGGCCGCCGTCGCGTCTATGCGCTCACCGGGGCCGGACATGCCGCGCTTGCCCGCAAGGTGGAGGAGTGGAGAGGCTTCTCGGCGGCGGTGCGGGGCGTTCTTGGGGCGGCATCGTGAACGCGGGGAATAGCGCCGGGGCCGACGGGGGGCCCATCGACGCATACCTCGACGAGCTGTTCGTGGCTGCGCGCGCCGGCGATCCCGCTGCCGGCCGCAGGCTCCTCGCTGAGACCGAGGCGCATTTGCGCGAATGCGCAGCCCGGCTCCGTGGGCAAGGCTTGGACCCGGAGGACGCCGAGCGCGAGGCCGTCCGCCGCTTCGGCCCGGTCGGCACCGTGACGCCGGTCCTGCGCCCGTCACTTCGCGACGTCGCCAGGCTGCCGTTGCGAGCGTTCGTGCGACCCTTGGTTGGCCTCGCGGCTGTTGGCGCGATCGCCGTCGGCGTGAGCGGCGTCGTGTCGGAACTGTTCGGCCGGATCTGGGGCGCAGGCTTCGTGGCCGGCGACCTCCCGGGCGTGGCCTACACGGCCGCGAGGTGTGCGGTTCTGCAGGCTCCTTACGCTGGCCTCGACTGTGCCCACGCCGCCGCCGAACATCACTGGGGCGAGGTGGTCGAATACCGCGTGGTCTTCGGGGTGCTTGGCCTGGTCCTGTTGCTTATTTGGCGGCTCCTGCCGCGCGACGCCGCGCTCCCGGCAGGCCTCGCGCCGTCGCTCGCGGCCGCGGCTTTCCTGCTCGCCGCCGCGGGGACCGGCGTCCGGGCCCTCAACGCCGCCGTCCAGGGTTGGCAGGGCACGGGGGCGTGGCTGAGCGCCGTCGTTGTCGCCCTGCCGCTCGCCGTCGTGTTCGCGGTAGCCGCCCTGCGCAGGATGCGCATGAAACCCCAGGGTTCCTAGGGCCGCATAGTGGTGTTTGATGACGCCCGGACACGGGCAGCCGTTGTAGGCACGGGCCGGTGGATTGCCGCCGCAAGAGCGCTTGAGACCGCCCGGGCCCGATGCGAACGAAGATGTGTCCACGCCGACCTGACTGGCCCCTGGACTGAGGCCCTTCTTGACGCAGGCTTTTTAGCCGACGCGCACCTTCCTGGCGGATATTTTTGACACCGGGCTCTTGGCGCTGGGCTTTTGGCGCTGGAGGACCCGGAAGCCAGGGATGCCGGGCAGCAACGGCGGCCCGGAGTCTCAAGCGACTCGGAGTTGCGTGAGATGGGCGTATTTCAGCTCCTTGGCTTGATGGCGTAGTAGCCTCCGGTGGTGTTTGGAACGTGGTGGCACGGTGGCAGATGACTCGGTGCCTGGCAGGGGCGGGGCTGTGGATCGGTAGTGGTGTCCGGTAGGGGTGCGGATGTCTAAGACGTGCCGTGTCCCGGGGCTTGTTGTTGCTGTCCCGTTTTGCGCTGGCCGGGTTTGTGCTGTCCAGCCGGGGAGTTCTTTGGTGTGGTTGCAGGCTTCGCAGAGTCCTGCCCCGTTGGCCAGGCTGGTTGTGCCGTCGTGGTGCCAGGGGATGATGTGGTCGATGTGCCTGATCGGTGCGTCGCAGTAGGGGGTGCGGCAGGTGTCGTCGCGG
>NZ_MTPV01000036.1:0-57315 GCF_002009585.1 Arthrobacter sp. SRS-W-1-2016
CCGCGCCCGGTCAATCACTTGCCGCCAACGGGCAACCCAACATACCGCGCCCGGTCATTTCTAAGTTGCCGTTGACAGCCCTGAAATCCGCATCGTCAATTTCCCTCGAAACAGTTATCGCGGCCGGGGCGGTAGCCATCTTCCTGCTTCAGAGTGCCCATCTAGTCACACTTGCAGTTCTTGGTCGCGCCCACAAAGGGGGACGCCGACCAGGGAAGCGACGGCAGAAGCAAGGCGGACCCAGCCAGAGCGGAACAGCGCACCAAGTGGGAGTTGTTCATCCGAAGCAGCAGAGTCGCAAGCATACGCCCCGGCGAAAAGCCTGAAGCTAGCTCTTCGCTTAAGGAGTGGCCGTCTCATCGGGCCGATTGAGCGCCTTCTCATTGTGGTCCTCGCTTTCGCGGGCGCCCCGCAAATTATCGCTGCACTCTGACTCTCGTGCGTAATGGCTAATAGACCGAAAATTATTAGCTAATGGCTAATACGGCTCCACTCGACGGCCTAGTTAGCCGCACTCAAGTAAAGTGCCTTAACGCCCCCGCGCAGGACGACGCCGGTACCAAACAACAAAGCCCCACAGCGCGACGATCAAACATACGGCAGCGACAATCCCCCGCCACCAAATAAAAGGTTGCCAAAGTCCGAATATCAGGGCCCAAACAAGGAGAACACCACTCACGTCGAGTCGTGGGGCTCGGATCTTCACGGAGGCTCTCCTTCTTGTCATCTGTCTTCATCCAGGAGCGCAAGCGCCAAAGACCAAGAATACTTCCCAACAGCCCGACGTCGGACCCGGACCGCCGCGAGACATGTCCGCCCGTTGCCCAGCCCCAATCCCAGTGACACCACCGCGACTGACGGCCATACTGGGAGCATGAGCGTCAACACCCGCGGCACAGCGGAAGGCGCCGCTGTTGCCACCCCGGCCCCCACCGCCCCCGCTGCTCCGACAGAACCACCCGCACCGGCCACCCCAACCACCGGTCCCATCACCCGTGAAGAACTGCAACTCGCTTCGCGCAACCATGCCATGCCGTTGGAAATGCTCCGATGGCCCGTCACCCCGCTGGGCATGCACTACCTCCTGGTCCATTTCGACGTCCCCCGGATAGATCCCGTCACGTGGCGGCTGAATGTCGGCGGACTCGTGGACCATCCGCACGAGTACACCCTGTCCGACCTCCAGCACCGCGAGCGCCGCACCCAAGCCGTCACCATGGAGTGCGCCGGCAACGGCCGATCGCGGCTGGAACCGCGGCCTGTGAGCCAGCCATGGGACCAGGGTGGGGTGGGGACCGCCGAGTGGACCGGCACCCCGCTCGCTCCGTTACTGCTCGACGCCGGCGTCTCACCGGACGCCGTCGAGCTCGTCTTTACGGGCGCGGATCGAGGGATCCAGGGCGGTAAGGAGCATCAGTACGCGCGCAGCCTGACCCTCGCGGAAGCGATGTCCGACGACGTACTGCTCGCCTACGAGGTCAACGGCCAAGCCCTTCCGCCGCAGCACGGCTACCCTGTCCGGTTGCTCGTTCCTGGCTGGTACGGGATGACGAGCGTCAAATGGCTGCAATCCATCGAGGCAATAGACCACAGTTTCGACGGCTACCAACAGCTCGGCTCCTACCGCTACACCCAGGACGCAGACGATCCGGGCGAACCCGTTCAGCGGATCAAAGTCCGCTCCCTCATGGTTCCCCCTGGAATTCCCGACTTCCTCACGAGGCAGCGCACGCTCGACGCAGGACCGGTGCTGCTGACCGGCCGGGCCTGGTCCGGGAAGGGAACCGTGGACAGCGTCGAAATCTGCGTGGACGGGGTCTGGGAGAAAGCCCAACTTCACGCTCCGGCCGGACGTCATGCGTGGCGCGGATGGACGTTCACGTGGATCGCAACGCCCGGTTCCCACGAGTTGGCATGCCGGGCGACGGATTCCACCGGGCAGACCCAGCCCGATACCCCGGAGTGGAACTACCAAGGCATGGGAAACAACGACATCCAACGGCTGACCGTAACGGTCCGGGAGTAAACGGGCCGGGCAATGGGCGCCACGTCCAAGAACACCGCCGACTACGAATTCCTCACCGTCTGGCGGGTCGCGGGCACCCCGCGTGAGGTCATGGACATCTTGGGCGACGCCGGAACACTGCCCCGCTGGTGGCCCTCGGTGTACCTGAGGGTTGTTCCGCTCGATCCGGGAAATGCGGACGGTACAGGAAAGGCCTTCTCCCTGCACTCCAAGGGTTGGCTGCCGTACACGCTGCGCTGGAGGTTCACGGTCACCGAACCCATCACGGAGCGCGGTTTCGCGATCGCGGCGAACGGCGACCTGCATGGTACCGGGCGCTGGACTTTCGAACAGGACGGTCCGGAAACGGTGATCACCTATGACTGGCGGGTCAGCACATCAAAACCGCTGCTCCGGCGGCTAAGATGGCTGCTCAAGCCCGCTTTTGCCGCGAATCACCATTGGGCGATGGCCCGCGGCCAGGAGAGTCTCGCCCTTGAATTACGACGACGACGTCCCGGCACGGACCTCTCCAAGGTCCCCCGCCCCGCGCCGCCTACGTTTGCAAGCCGCTACCGTTGGCCAAGGAGTACAACGCATGCCTGATGACAACAAAGACGAAGTCCGCTGGTTGGCGCAGCCCGAGGACCAGGACTATCCGAGCGCGGCCGACTATTTGTCTCTGTTGGAATCCGACGACGTCGTCGCCTCCGTGATCGCGGCGCTCAAGGACGCGCCCATCCAACACCGCAAGGCCAAGGACATTCTCCGGGCCGCGCGTCTAGCGTTGTTGCCCGAGGACAACGCCCACGTGGCCTCGGACCTGAAGAAGATCAAGGAAGGCAAGAAGCTCTCGCCCATCCTCATCGTCAAAGGCGACCTGGCCCGCGGCATTCCCGCGCAGGTGGCCGATGGCTACCATCGGGTGTGCGCGAGCTACTACACGAACGAAAACACCGACATTCCTCTCAAACTGGCTAATGCGCCCCGGTAACCACCGCTAACCAACCGCAACGCCGGTAGAAGGAGGAACGCGTGTCGTTCTTTCAGCTTTCGCTGATCGCCACGGTCGCGCTCCTCGGACCGTTGCTCGCGCTGCCCCGGAAATGGCACCTTCCCGTTGTCCTGGGACAGTTGCTGGCGGGCATCGTCATCGGACGCACAGGCCTGGGCCTGGTTGATTCCTCGGATCCCACCTTCACTTTCGTGGCCGACGTCGGATTCGCCCTCATCATGTTCGTCGCCGGGACGCACGTCCCCGTGCGGGACAAAGCCATCCGTCCCGCCCTGGGCAGCGGCGCCCTGCGCGCCGGCGTCGCCGCGGCGCTGGCCGCCGTCGTCGGGATCGTCATCGCTTTTGCCTTCGGGACCGGACATGCTCCCCTCTATATCGTGCTGCTCGCTTCCTCCTCGGCCGCACTGGTGTTGCCGATCGTCGACTCCCTTCGGCTGGCAGGACCGAAGGTCCTGACGACGACGGCGCAAGTGGCGATCGCTGACATCGCCTGCATTGTGGCGCTTCCGTTGGCCGTCGACCCGCCTAACGCCGGCCGGGCAGCGGTGGGGGCAGCCGTCGTCGCGGTTTGCGCGCTGGCCTTGTTCTTCGTGCTTCGCTGGCTGGAGAACAGCGGCAACCGCGGACGGTTGCATGAAATGTCCGAAGACCGGAAGTTCGCCCTGGAACTGCGGATCCAGCTGGCCCTGCTCTTCGCGCTTTCCGGGCTCGCGGTCCTCGGCCACGTCTCCATCATGCTGGCCGGGTTCTCCTTCGGCCTGGTGGTCTCAGCGGTGGGCGAACCCCGCCGCCTGGCGCACCAGCTCTTCGCCGTGAGCGACGGTTTCCTGGGGCCGGTCTTCTTCGTCTGGCTGGGTGCGTCGCTGGACTTGCGGACCCTCGCGGGCAGCCCGCGGATGATCCTCCTCGGGATCTGCCTTGGCTTTGGAACACTGCTGGTGCACGGAAGCATCCGGGCCCTCGGCCAGCCCCTGCCGCTCGCGGTGCTGGCGGCATCCCAATTGGGAGTGCCGGTTGCCGCCGCCACCATCGGCTCCCAATTGCACTTGCTGGAACCGGGAGAAGCCGCGGCGATGATCCTCGGTGCCCTCATCAGCATCGGGGCAAGCACCATCGCGGGCTCGAGGGCGGCACGCAGCTTCTCGCAGGCCGCACCGGGTTCGGCAGGCGAGGGGCCAAAACGCGGTGGCCCGGCAAGCAAAGGCCCGGCAGGCAAGCCGTCGGAAGGTGGTCCGGCGATCACTGCGTGATTCCCGCGTACTGCGTCGGGTAACGTCGATGCAGTAGCTGTGCGCCAGGGAAATGAAGGAGTTGCCATGAGCCGGAAGACGAAAAAGCCAAAGACCCGTGGCGGGCATCTCAAGGCAGTGCCTTCGGCCCCCAGAATGCCCTTGCAGTTGGTCCTCAACCATCGCGTAGTCGACTCCTTCACCCCGGATTTCGTTCGCTGGTACGAAAGATTCAGTGACGCCGAAGACGCCCTGCAGTGCTTGCACATAGTCAAACTCTTCATCTCGGCAAGCCACGCGATCAGCGAAGAAAGCTCCGCAACCTGGTTCGACCCCGACAGCTTGGACGACGCAGCCCTTGCCCTTGCGAGCACGCTTGACGAGGCTGATAGCGATGAGGCGCTTGTAGCGATCTTCGATTACTTGCACCTCTACGCTGAATTCCTCTTTGAAACTGGCCGCTGGTCCGGGACCGAGGAGGACTACTTCGTCCTCCACATGCTCCTCACCGAAGAAGCTTCCGGGGAATTGGGCCTTCCTGACGACATTCCGGAACTTTCCGACGAAGAGCAGGACCGGGCGTTCCAGGAACTGCCCGTTCTCCAGTTGACCGGACGTTTGCTGGAGTGGCTCGGAGCCGGAAAGGACGTCACCAGCACTGGCGTGCTCCGGCTGAAAGACATTGAAGGTGCTGCCGGAGCGGTAGGAGTGAAAGCCAGAGGGAAAAAGACCGGGAAAGGGCCTCTCCCGGAGGGCGAAGGCGCGGCCGAAGCCGATCCGGAGTCATTTGAAGTCGGCTCCATGCACGAAGTTCCCGTGCTGCGTGAAATCTGGGCCGCGCTGGTGGACATCGATGGCCTGTCGATCGGGTCAACACGTGCCGCACCCGGCGCGGCCGCCGAATCGTGGGACTCCCCAGACCTCGATTCGAGGCTTCAGATCCGGCGTGAGTTCCTCACGGTATTCCTTGCCAGTGCAGTGATGGATTCCGGCGACATGTGGGAGGAAGGTCCCCGGGATAATGCAACCCTGGCCAGGGTACTCCTGAGGGGAGCCACTGGAGAGCCCGTCAGCGTGGACGAACTCAAGAGTGCGGCAGCGAACGAATCGGTGGGCAGCGCATTGCCCACGTTCGAGGCGATCCGGGCGCTCCGCGAGCTCGCCACCCTCGCCGATCTTGGCCTCGTCGACGTGGACACCCACTACACCGTTCCGCCGGCGGTCATCCAGTGTGTGATCCCGGCGCTCGCCCTGGTTCTTGCCATGGAAGACAATTTCGAACCGGGCCCGGTCCACCCTGGCTAGCAACCCCGTCACACGACCCATCCGACGGCAGTCCAGCCACGAACCACCGATAGAATGTCGGGGTTGACCAGCCGGAACTGGACGGTCCATCACCCGCTGGAACGCTACCGAGGGAGGAACCCGTGCGCTCATCGCCTGCCCGGACACCCTTCCATGCGTTGCGTTCGGCCGCTCTGGCGGTGGCCATTGTTGCCCTCGCAGCAGGGGCCCACGTCCTCTCCGGCGGCGCGCTTCCCGTCACACCGGTCCTGCTGGCCGTCCTCGCATTGACCGGGCTCGTCACCACGCTTGCTACCCGGTTCAAGCTCGGCTTCCCGGTTATTGCCTTCCTTCTGGGAGCCGGCCAGCTGGTCCTGCACGAAGCATTTATGGCATTCGGTCCGCTCATGGGGCCGGCTCCGGAATCGCCGGCACATCACCTCGCCGCCGAGCACGTTTCGCCGCCACTGGGAGCCGAAACTGTACATTTTCACGAGGCCGACACTCCCCTCAGCTGGTTGATGCTGACCGGTCACGCCCTCGCGACAGCCGCTTCGGCCTTGCTGCTGGCCAAGGGCGAGCAGGCGCTGTGGCAGCTTGAGGCCTGGCTCCGTCCCCTCCTCCGGCTGATCCTCCTGGTCTTCAGGCCCGACGCCGGCAGCGGAGCTGTTGCGTTCAGCGCACCTGCCGTATTCATCCCCCGCCCGTGGCGGAACCTCAGGCAAGACAGCAGACGCGGCCCGCCCGCCGTCGTCGTACCCTCCTGACTCCGCCCGGCACCGCCTTTAACTGGTGACGGGCATATCCCCGCACTTGGCGCGCTTTCACGCGCCCTTTGAAAGGCAACAACCATGAACAAGTCCCCACTCCGCCGTGCCCTTACTGCCACAGCAACCGCCGGCGGGACCGCCGCGCTGATGATGGCCGGGCTCGCGGGCGCATCTGCCCACGTTTCTGTCACCCCGGACAAGACCACGGCCAACTCCTATGCTCTGTTGACCTTCGGTGTCCCGCATGGCTGCGACACTTCGGGCACCACCAAACTAACCATCAACCTGCCCGAGGAACTGACGGACGCCACGCCCACGGTGAACCCCAACTGGGCGGTCGAGAAAGTGACTCAGACGCTGCCCGCGCCCAAGAAGCTGGCCGACGGCACATCAATCACCAAGCGCACCAGCCAGATTGTCTACACGGCCAAGGCTCCACTGGACCCGCACTTGCGCGACGCGCTGGTCCTGTCCGTGAAGCTGCCCGACGCCGCCGGTAAGACGCTCTACTTCCCCACGCTCCAGAACTGCGAGCAGGGGCAGACAAACTGGGCTGAAATCCCGCAGGACGGCCAGGACCCGCACTCGCTCAAGGCTCCAGCGCCGTCAGTGGCCGTCACAGCCGCGGATGCGGCCGCGGGCGATGGTCACGTGGCTGCGTCGATCTCCACAGAGCAAGCTGCCTCGGTGACCGACGACGGCTCACAGGCGCGCAGCTGGGCCGGGCTGTTCGCCGGAGTAGCTGGGCTGGGGCTGGGTGGCGCGGCCTTCTTCCGCAGCCGTTCCGCCAAGGCTTCAGTGCCCAAGTAACGAGTCCGGTGGGTGGGCGTCCGGAACATTACGATCCGGACGCCAATCCGGCGCCGCTGCCGCGCCGCAGTTGACTCCGGCAAATGACGACGAAATGCTGTGCGCATGACGAATATGCGAGTCAAGAACGGTCTCCTGCTCACGATGGCAGCAGCCTCGGTATTCCTGCTCTCCAGCTGTGCCCAAAGCCAAGCCCAGCCCTCGGGCACAGCCGCGCCGAGCGACACTGCTTCGGCCTCGACGTCAACCTCGGCCTCAAGTACTCCGAGCTCCAGCGTCAGCGCCAGCCCATCGAGCTCCGGGACGACGACGGCATCCGGCGTTGCTCTCTGCAAAGCGGGCTCGCTGACGGCTTCTGTCGACTCCACCGGCGGCGGAGCGGCAGGCAGCGTCTACATGAAACTCATCCTGACCAACACCGGCACGGAACCCTGCGTCCTGAACGGTTTCCCGGGTGTCTCACTCACGTCCGGAGCTACAGGCGATCCGATCGGCGCTGCCGCCGCGCGCGACGACTCCCAGCCTGTGACACAAGTGGTTCTCGCTCCAGGGAAGGCCGGTTTCGCCCAACTCCGGTACACCCAGGCGGGCAACTACCCCGAATGCACCCAGGCCCAGGCCGCGGGGTTCCGGGTCTACCCGCCCGAGGACACCGCTTCGCTTTTCATCCCGCAGCAGCGCACGGCCTGCAGCAACACCAATATCAACCTTTTGAGCGTCCAGGCGTTCCAGGCGGGGTAGCGCTGCTCCTATTCCTGCGCTGTTCCTTGTTGTGTCAGTGCCGTGAGGTTGTGTCAGTGCCGTGAGGCATGATGGAGGAATGCAGGAGCAGGAGCTACCGGGCGGTTCTGGCGACACGGCCATGGACCGCTTCAGCCGTGCCACGCGCGAGTGGTTCCTCGGGGCTTTCTCCGCGCCCACCCCTGCCCAGGACGGTGCATGGAAGGCCATTTCTTCGGGATCGCACGCCTTGGTGGTCGCACCCACCGGTTCCGGCAAGACGCTCGCGGCCTTCCTGTGGGCGCTGGACCGGCTCCTGTCGGTTTCTCCGGCCGCGTCGGCGGACGCCCTCCCGGGGCTTGAGGAAGCTGGCAGCCGCGCCCGCGCCAAAGCCCCCAAGCGCAAGACCCGCGTCCTGTACATCTCACCCCTCAAAGCACTCGGCGTGGACGTCGAACGGAACCTCCGCTCGCCGCTGATCGGCATCACGCAGACCGCCAAACGTCTCGGACTGCCAGCCCCGCTGGTGAGCGTCGGCGTCCGTTCCGGAGATACGACGACGGCGGACCGCCGCGCGCTGCTCAGCCACCCGCCGGACATCCTCATCACCACGCCCGAGTCCTTGTTCCTCATGCTGACGTCCAAGGCCCGGGAGACGCTGAGCGAAGTGGACACTGTGATCGTCGACGAGGTCCACGCAGTTGCGGGTACCAAACGCGGCGCGCACCTCGCGGTGTCCTTGGAACGGCTCGATGCTCTGCTGCCGAAGCCGGCCCAGCGGATCGGCCTCTCGGCCACCGTGGAGCCGCGGGAGCTCGTCGCGCAGTTCCTCGCCGGTTCGGCACCCGTGGAAATCGTCGCACCGCCGTCGCACAAGAACTGGAACCTCAGCGTCAGCGTCCCTGTGGAGGACATGTCCGACCTTGCGGGAGCTGCCGGCGCCTTCGACTCCGGGCCGGCCTCCGGACTGCAACCACAAGCCTCCATTTGGCCGCATGTTGAGGAAAAGATCGTTGACCTTGTGCTGTCGAAGCAGTCCACCATTGTGTTTGCCAACTCCCGGCGCCTCGCGGAGCGGCTCACGGCCCGGCTGAACGAGATCTACGCTGAACGCCAGCTCATGGCGGTGGATGTGTTTGCGGCCCCGGCGGATTCGGTGCTGGACTCGGGGCCGCCGTCCTCGACGGCGACACCCGCCCACATGATGGCGCAGGCCGGAAGCACCAGCGGCGCCGATCCGGTCCTGGCCCGCGCGCACCACGGCTCCGTGTCCAAGGACCAACGCGCACTCATCGAGGACGACCTCAAGTCCGGCCGGCTTCGATGTGTTGTAGCGACGTCATCGCTGGAACTCGGCATCGACATGGGCGCCGTGGACCTTGTAGTCCAGGTCGAATCGCCGCCGTCGGTGGCCAGCGGACTGCAACGGGTTGGTCGCGCGGGCCACCAGGTAGGCGAAATTTCCGAAGGGGTGCTCTTCCCCAAGCACCGGGCAGACCTCGTCCACACCGCCATCACGGTGGAACGGATGCTGGGCGGGAAGATCGAGCGCCTCCATGTTCCGGCCAACCCCTTGGACATCCTGGCCCAACAAACGGTCGCCGCCACCGCGCTGGGGAGCATCGACGTCGAGGAATGGTTCGCCACCGTGCGCCGCTCCGCTCCGTTCGCCACCCTGCCACGCTCCGCTTTCGAAGCCACCCTGGACCTCCTGGCTGGCCGGTATCCCTCGGACGAATTCGCAGAACTCCGGCCGCGCATCATCTGGGATCGAAACGCCGGCACCATCGAGGGCCGGCCCGGGGCACAGCGCCTTGCCGTGACCTCGGGCGGAACCATCCCGGACCGCGGCCTTTTCGGCGTGTACATCATCGGCACGGAAAGCGAAGGGTCCGGGTCCCGTTCGGCCTCCGAGTCCGGCTCCGGCAGGGACGGTGCGGCGTCCGCGCAGGAGCCGAGTCCGGCGTCGCGCGCTGCCAAAGGCGGCCGACGCGTCGGTGAGCTCGACGAGGAAATGGTCTACGAATCCCGGGTAGGTGACGTCTTCGCCCTCGGTGCCACGAGCTGGAAAATCGAGGACATCACGCACGACCGCGTCCTTGTCTCCCCCGCCTTCGGCCAGCCCGGAAAGCTCCCCTTCTGGAAAGGCGATTCCCTGGGCCGGCCGGTGGATCTCGGCCGGGCGCTCGGAGCATTCGTGCGCGAGCTCTCCGCATCGGATCAAGGTCCCGCGCTGGAACGATGCAAGGCCAGCGGGCTGGACGACTTCGCCGCCGGCAACCTGCTCCAGTATCTGGGCGAACAGAAGCAGGCCACGGAGGTCGTCCCCAATGACCGGACGCTGGTGGTCGAACGGTTCCACGACGAACTCGGCGATTGGCGCGTGGTGCTGCACAGCCCCTTCGGCATGCCGGTCCACGCGCCGTGGGCCCTCGCCGTCGGGCAGCGGCTCCAGCAGCGCTACGGTCTGGACGGTTCCGCCATGGCCGCCGACGACGGCATCGTGCTGCGGGTGCCCATGATGGAGGACGAGCCTCCCGGAGCGGAGCTGTTCCTCTTTGACCCCGACGAGCTTGAGCAGATCGTGACGGCGGAGGTTGGCGGCAGCGCCTTATTCGCCTCCCGCTTCCGCGAGTGCGCCGCGCGTGCGCTGTTGTTGCCGCGGCAAAATCCGGCGAAAAGGCAACCGCTTTGGCAGCAACGGCAACGCTCGGCGCAATTGCTGGATGTCGCCAAGAAATATCCGTCCTTCCCCATCGTGCTCGAGACAGTGCGCGAATGCTTGCAGGACGTCTACGACCTCCCCGCGTTGAAAGACATTGCCGCTTCGATCGAGCGCCGAGAGCTGCGCTTGGTACAGACCACCACCCAGCAGCCGTCCCCGTTCGCCAAGTCGCTGCTCTTTGGCTACGTTGCCCAGTACTTGTATGAGGGCGATTCCCCGCTCGCCGAACGCAGGGCCGCGGCTTTGGCCCTCGACTCCACACTCCTGAACGAGCTCCTGGGCAGGGTGGAACTGCGCGAGCTCCTGGATGCCAAGGTCATTGAGGCCACCGAGCTCGAACTCCAGCGGCTGGCACCGGACCGGCAAGTCCGAGGCATGGAAGGCGTGGCGGACTTGCTGCGACTGCTCGGCCCCTTGAGTGTCGAAGAAGTGGCCGCCCGTTTGCAGCCCGAAGGAGTGGAGTCTTCCCCGGAACCGGCTGCGGTGAAATCGGCCGCCGAAGCGGAGCTGGCTGCGTTGCATCTGGCGGCGCTACGCAAGGCCAACCGCGCCCTCACGGTGACGCTCGGCGGTGTCGAACGATTCGCCGCCATTGAGGACGCGGCCCGGCTCCGGGACGCCATCGGCGTTCCGCTGCCCATGGGTGTGCCTTTGGCGTTCATTGAACCCGTCCATGATCCACTCGGGGATCTGGTCTCCCGTTACGCACGAACCCACGGACCGTTCACGGCTGAGGAAGCCGCCGCGAGGCTGGGACTGGGTGTCGCCGTCGTGGGCACAGCACTGAAACGCTTGGCGGCCGACGGCCGTGTGGTGGAGGGCGAGTTCCGTCCGCACCCGAGTGCGCCGGACACGGTGGCCGATGAGGGACCGGAGCTGTCTGAGGTGCCGGAACTCCCGGCCATTCCGCTCCGCGGGAACCCAATGAGTAGCGAGTGGTGCGATTCCGAGGTCCTGCGCAAGCTCCGGCGTCGTTCGCTGGCGGCGTTGCGGGCCGAAGTGGAACCGGTGGACGCGGCTGCTTACGGGCGCTTCCTGCCCACCTGGCAAAACGTGTCCGTGCCCTCTCCCGGGCGCCCTGGTTCTCCTGGAGGCAGGGGCGCCTCGGCACTGCGGGGGCTCGACGGCATCATGACGGCCATCGATCAACTCTCCGGCGTGCCCGTTCCGGCGTCGGCCTGGGAACCGTTGGTGCTGGCCAGCCGGATCTCCGACTATCAGCCGGCCATGTTGGATGAGCTCATGGCCGCAGGCGAAGTCTTGTGGTCCGGAGCCGGCTCGCTCCCCGGGAACGACGGCTGGATCAGCCTCCACGTGGCCGAAGCCGCGGAACTGACGCTCAACCCGGATCCTGATTTCGAGCCAGGCGATGCCCAGCTCCGCCTTCTTGAATACCTGCAAGGCGGTGGCGGCGCCTATTTCTTCCGGCAACTCACCGAGGTTGCCGGCGGCATGGATGCGGTCCTCAGCGACGACGCCGTGGTCGCCGCCCTGTGGGATCTCGTCTGGGCCGGCCGCATCACGGGAGACACCTTCGCCCCCGTCCGCGCGATGATTGCGGGCGGCCGCACGGCGCACAAGCAGCCGGCCCGGCCGCCGCGTGCCCGGTCGCTGCGGATGAGCAGGCTCGGCCGTTCGCATGGCACCGGCTTGATGGGGTCGCCCGGGCTCACGGGCGGACGCTACGGCTCGGTCTCCGGTACGGCTCCCACTCCTCCGCTCGCCGTTGGCCGCTGGTCGGCTTTGCCGGCGCCTGAGCTCGACCCCACCATCCATGCGCGCGGCACCGCCGAACTCCTCCTCGACAGGTACGGCATCGTGACGCGCGGCTCCGTCATGGTGGAGAACATCGTGGGCGGATTCGGGTTGATGTACAAGGTCCTCGCACGCCTCGAAGAAGCCGGGCGGTGCCGCCGTGGCTACTTCATCGAGCACCTCGGAGCAGCCCAGTTTGCCGTTCCGGCAACGGTGGACCGCTTGCGTTCCTTCACGGAGGATGCCCAACTCGCCAAGGCCGAGCCTGTCGCTTTGGCCCTTGCCTCCACGGATCCCGCCAACCCCTACGGCGCAGCCCTCCCCTGGCCCGCGTTGGCCGTCGACGCAGGATCGGGTCACCGTCCAGGGCGGAAAGCAGGTGCCCTGGTGGTGATGGTCGACGGCGCCTTGGTTTTGTACGTCGAACGCGGCGGGAAGACCCTGCTCACTTTCAGCCATGACGACGACGTCCTGGCGGCTGCCGCTGCCGCGCTCGTCGGAGTTGTGCGGCGAGGAGCGGTAGACAAACTGATCATGGAAAAGGTCAACGGTCATGACCTCTTGGACACCCCCGTGGCATTAGCGCTTGCGGCTGCCGGGGCGTACTCCACACCGAAGGGATTGAGGATCCGTGCCTGAAGGCGACTCGGTCTGGCGGGCTGCCGCGGAGCTGCACAAAGCCCTTGCCGGGCAAGCACTGGTCTCTTCCGATTTCCGGGTGCCCAGGTTTGCCACGCTGAACCTGGCCGGATGGACCGTGTCCGAGGTGGTGCCGAGGGGAAAGCACCTGCTCATGCGCTTGCTCGAGCCGGCGGACGTTGGGCCCGGACCCGTAGATGCCGGTTCGGCGGCGGCCGGACCACCCCGCCGCGCCCTGACCATCCATTCGCACTTGAAAATGGAGGGAAGCTGGCAGGTCTATGCCCCCGGCGGCCGTTGGAGGAAACCCGGCCACACGGCCAGGTGCGTCCTCCGCACGGCGACGGCCGACGTCGTCGGCTTCTCCTTGGGCGTCCTGGAAGTGATCCCGACCCCGGACGAGTCCCGCGCGGTGGGGCATCTGGGCCCGGATCTGCTCGGGCCCGACTGGGACGCGGAAGAGGCTGTTCGTCGGCTCCGGGCCGCACCGGACGCACCGATCGGCGTCGCACTGTTGGACCAGCGGAACCTCGCCGGTATCGGCAATATCTACCGTTGCGAAACGTGTTTCCTGGCCGGGGTGCATCCGGCCACGCCGGTATCGGCCGTACCCGACCTCGCAGGGATGCTCGTGGAAGCCAAGGTCCTGCTCGAGGCCAACTTAGGACCGGGGCGAAGGATCACGCGTGGCACTGCGTTCCCCGGAGTGCGAGGGATTCCCCGCTCCGGCTATTGGGTGTACGGCCGCGAGCACCAACCGTGCCTTCGTTGCCGTACGCCGATTCGCCGCGGGGTGCTGGGACCGGCGTCGGGGATGGAGGACCGGACCATCTACTTCTGCCCCGAGTGCCAGCCGGCTCTTTAACTCTGCCCAATCCGCCTGGCGACGCGGGAAATCCCCAGCGACACCAGAATTCGGGTGCGTAGGGAAATTCGCGCATCGCCAGGAAGAATCCGTGTCAAGGAGCGGCCGGCACCGCTTCGGGAACAGCCAAGGGAGCCTTCACCGGAACTGTGAACAGGGGCAACAACAACTGCACCAGCGGGCCGATGGCCAAGGCGTACACAACGGTTCCGACGCCGACGGAGCCACCCAGCAGCCAACCCACGCCGAGCACAACAACCTCGATCAAGGTCCGGGACAAACGCACCGACCATCCGGTGCGGCGGGCGAGTCCCGTCATGAGTCCGTCGCGGGCGCCCGGGCCAAGGCGTGCGCCGATGTAGCAAGCGGAGGCGATCCCATTGAGGACCACGGCGCCTGCGAGCATGCCGATCTGGCCGCCCAGGTGCGAGAACGCAGGGATCAGGGCCAGTCCGATGTCCGCGAACACGCCCACCAGTACGGCGTTGGCCAGGGTTCCGAAGCCGGGCATCTGCCGCAGCGGTATCCAGAGGAGCAACACCAGGAAGCTGACAACCACCACGACGGTGCCGATGCTCCACCCGATCTTCCCCGCAACGCCCTGGTGGAACACGTCCCAGGGATCCAGGCCAAGGCCGGCCCGGATGAACATGGCCAGGGAGATCCCGTACATCGCGAGGCCGATCAGGAGCTGGGTGATTCTGCGGGTCATCATGGAACCATGCTCCCGAAAACTGGCATTGCTTTCCATAGCCAGTTTGCAATACTGGTCTTATGCCCGGATCCCTGAACCCCACAGCCATGCTGCGTCTCCTCGGGGCGTGGAACACCGGCGCCGCTCCCGCCTATCGCGAGCTTGCCGACGTCGTACGCCTTTTGGTGATGGACGGGCGCATCCCGCTCGATGTCGCGCTGCCCAGCGAACGGGCGCTTGCCGTCACCCTGGGCGTCAGCCGGACCACAGTCACCGCCGCCTACGCCAGCCTGCGCGAGCAAGGATTCCTCCGTGGCGGCCAGGGCAGCCGGGGCCGGACGGGCATTCCGCACCGGACGATTCCGGTCAGTGGACCGGGACTGGCCGTTCCGGAGGGGATTCTTGACCTCGCCTATGCTTCACTCCCGGCCACGGGCGAGGTGGTGCACCGGGCATTCGCCGACGCGTTGATCGACCTCCCGGCGCTGTTGCCCGGTTTTGGCTACGACGCAGTGGGCCTCCCGCCGCTCCGGGAGGCCATCGCGGACCGCTACACGGCAGCCGGCATCCCCACAACGGCCGCGCAGATACTGGTGACTTCGGGAGCCCAGCACGCGCTGAACATCATCTTGAGGACCCTCGCCGGGCGGCAGCAGAAGGTCCTCGTGGAGCATCCCAGCTACCCCAACGCGCTCGACGCGATCCGCGCTTCGGGCTCCCGCACGGTACCGGTGCCCATGCCGCCGGCGGCGGAGCCTGTCGCGGAGCCGGCGTCGGGCGGTGGCGTCGAGCCGGCGTCGGGCGGCTGGGATATCGACGGGATGGTGGCGGCAATGCGCCACCAACGCCCGGCCATGGCCTACCTCGTGCCGGACTTCCACAACCCCACTGGGCGGATCATGTCCAACCTTCAGCGCCGCCGGCTGGTCCGCGAGGCGGCAGGGACGGGCACTGTCTTGGTGGTGGATGAAACGCTGCGCGAGCTGAACCTCGACGACGTCAGCACCTCGCCGCTCGCGGCGTTCAGTCCGGCGGTGGTGACCATCGGTTCGCTCAGCAAATCACATTGGGCCGGGCTCCGGACGGGGTGGATCCGCGCAGATGAGGACTCGATCAGTCGCTTCATACAGACCCGGACCACGATGGATCTGGGCGGGCCCGTCGTCGAGCAGTTGGCTGCGGCCCGGTTGCTCAGGGCCTTCGCCGAACCATTGGACGCCCGGCTAGCGGAGCTGCGGCGGAACCGGGAAGCGCTCCTCGGACTACTGGCCGAGCACCTGCCCGATTGGCACGTGGAACGTCCGCGCGGCGGGCTGACAGCATGGTGCAGACTGCCCACGCCGTCGAGCACGGCGCTCACCGTCGTCGCCCCGGACTTCGGCGTCCGGCTGGCAGCCGGGCCGCGCTTCGGCGTCGGAGGGGCTTTCGAACATTTCATGCGCGTCCCGTACACGCTGGCCCCGGCACAACTCGAGACGGCGGTGCTGGCACTGCGCGATGCCCAAGCGCGGATCGACGCCTCACCGCAGCTCCGGACCACCCTGAAGGCGCCCAAGGAACCCGCCGCGGTCGCCTAAATCCCGCGACTCCCCCAACTAGCTCGCATTCGTTGTCGTTTTGAAGGCTCAGAACGACATTTATTGCGAGTCAGTTGGGTCGTGCGGAGCCCATGCGCGGCGCGGAAGAGGAACCCATGCGCTGCTTGGCGGTGTTGCTGCCAGGACCGACCGGGACATGCGAGGTGGCTTTGGCCAGGCCAAACTGCGGCATGCCGTTGTACACCACCTCAATTCCCGACGCCGGCACCTGATAGGTTTCGTGCCACACTCCGATGTCTCCGCTTCCCGAGACTTCCTTCATGAAGCGTCGCCACGGCCCCACGTGCGGCGAATCCCTGTCCGCGGCGAAGCGCCTGAGATGCTCGAGGCTCTCCCAATAGCTGAGCAACATGGTGGTGCGCCCGAACCACTGCTCGCAGCCGAGCATCCCGGACTCCGGATGCTCGGCGAGATGGCGGAGCATGGTGGGCATTGCCGAGGCCACGCGCGCCACTTTGCCGATCTTCCACCAACGGTTGGCCCGCATTCCGATAAGGAATACGGTCACCGACTCGCGCCCGATGTCGGCCGTGAAGCGTCCGGGGAAGATTTCCTGTGCCATCTGAATCCTTCGGTCTGGGAACGGTAGCTCAAGTTCCGCTGGTCGAGTTTCATAACGTCGTTACAAAACAATGTTATGAAACACTTGAAGGCATGGCAAGACCCATCGTTCATGACCAGCTCGTCCGGCAGCGGCTCCTTCAGGTAACCGCCGAGCTCGTGGACCGGGATGGCCCGGCGCGAGTCACGCTCAGGGACGTTGCCGCGGCAGCCGAGACCTCAACGACGGCGATCTACTCGCTCTTCGGCGGCAAGGCACAGTTGCTGACGGCCGCCGTCGACGACGGATTCCGCTCGTTCGGCGACTCGCAGCGGCTCGCCGAAAGCGGCGGGCTCCGAGGCCTGGGCCTCGCCTACCGTTCCTGGGCACTGGAACATCCGGCCTTGTACCGGCTCATGTTTGGCGGCATCCTCGCCGGCTATGTGGACTGCAGCCCGACGCCGGCAGTCGCCTCGGAGGCCATGCTTCCGCTGGTGGAAGCCGTGAATGCCGCACAGGAAGCGGGGACTATTCGCCGCGATGATGCCGCAACGATCGCCATGTCCATCTGGGGGCAGGTCCACGGACTGGTGAGCCTGGAATTGGCGAACATGAATGACTCCGGAACCGATTGGGAAGGGATCTACGCCGCGGCGTTGGATGCGGTGGCGCGCGGCTGGCAATGACGCCCGAATTGCCCTGCGACGCACAAAAGGCCTCGCGACCACGGAATTCCGGGGTCGCCAGGCCATTTGCGCGTCGGCGCGTTCTACGCGTCGGAGGACTTAGGCGTACACCTTCTCCAGGAACCCGCCCCAGGCCTTAGCGGTCAGTTCGGAATCGCCGCTGCCGCTGAAATCGTGCACCGTCATGCCCACGGGGGCTCCGAAGGAGTTGCGGCCGAAGAAGCGGTACAGCGTGTCGGCGGTCCGCAGGCCCAGGAAGTGCTGGTTGGAGAAGTCGAGCTCTCCTCTCAGCCGCCCCACGCCGTCGACGTCCACCTGAACCGTCGAACCCTGCGCAATACCGTCCACGCCGAGCGCTTTCTTCAGCTTCACGAAACCGTCGGGCGTCTGCGAGGTCGCCGGACCCTGGATGTCGGTGAAGACGACAGGCTTGCCGTCGAAGTACTGAAGGTACTGGCCCAGGGTGTGCAGGTAGAACTCGGTGTGCTTGCTGGCGCCGTCGTACTGCCCCTCCCAGTTGTCCGCGAAGATACCGCTGTGGACATAGTGCAGCTTGGCCCGGCCGCCGTCGAGCGGTTCGAGTACGTGCTCGAGCTGGTTGAACCAGCCGTCCGGCCCCTCCATCCGGGTCACGAGGTGGGTGGGGTATTCGTCGACGGTTTTCACGGCCGGCCACTGATCGGTGGGGAACATCCAGGCCGAGGTGTCCTGGGTGACAGCCTGCCAGACCCGTTCAGGAGTGCCGGGCAGTTCGGTGTCGGCCACGATTTCGAATTCACGGTTGTCAGTCATTGTCCTGTTCCTTTTCTGGAGAGTGCTGCGTGTTTGTCTTGAGCGCGGGATGAAGTACGACGACGAGCCGGTGCTTGCGCGCGCCGCTCGCCACCGCGGCCGCTCCGCCGTCGTGGTACTTATCCACGAGCCGGGTCACCGCGACGCCGAGTTCCTCGGCAAAAGCGGCGCGGTCCGACGCCGAGCGGAAGGTGATTTCGCCGTCGATCGCGAAACTTGCAAGCGTCTTCTTGGCCGCGGCGGCGCCTGCTATCAGCTTGCCCATCTCCTGGACGGTCCGGGCCGCGAGCGCCAGGAGCCAGAAAGCGGAAAAGCGGTCCGAGAAGCGTCGGGGATCCGGCGCCACGGATGCAAGCGCCACCGGCGAGATCAGGTACGACGCCGCCGTCGCGCGCAAAACGCGTTCGGTGACGTTGCCCTTCTTCCGTTCCTCCACAAGTTCGACGAGCCCATGCCGCTCGAGGGCCTTGAGGTGGTAGTTGACCTTCTGCCGGGGCAGGCCCACTTTGACCGCCAGCTGCGTGGCGGAACCGGGCTCGACAAGCTCCTGCAGAATACGGGTGCGGATCGGGTCCAACGACGCTTCCGCCGCGGCGGGATCCTCGATCACTTCGATGTCCAACATGCTTCCATTCTGGCCACCGACAACTTTTATTGTCAAGAACTATTTTATCGTCGGAAGATGGCGCGGCTCGGTCATTGGGCGTCATGCGAGCCTGTACCGCTGGGGTCAGCGAAGGAGTACCCTGCGGGTATCACCGTTCGTGAGGTGCAAGATGAGGTTCAATAGTCCGCCCGCTGAGTCCGGAGCCGACCGGCCAGTCAGGCGTCGCAGGCGGCGGATCCGGGCCTGGGCCTCACGGCGTCCGGGCCTCGCTGCCTTGTCCATCGTCGGGGTCATCGCGATTGTTGGCGCCGCCGTCTTTTTCGGCGCATTCTGGTCCGCGTCATGGGTGGCGGTCAGCACACCCGCTGCAGCCGGAGCCGCGGCAGGCACCTCGGCGAATACCGGCATCTCGAAGATCCAGCATGTCATCGTCATCATGCAGGAGAACCGCTCGTTCGACAGCTACTTCGGCACGTTCCCCGGAGCGGACGGGATTCCGATGCAGAACGGATCCCCGGCGGTGTGCGTCCCGGATCCGGCCCACGGCGCGTGCGTGAAACCGTACTACGACCCCTCCGACCGGAACTCCGGCGGCCCGCACAGCCAGAACAACGCGACGGCGGACATCAACGGCGGGAAAATGGACGGCTTCATCGCCCAAGCCGAGAAAGCCGCCTCCAACTGCGCACCCAACGCCCCAGGCTGCGCGGGCGGAACGCAAAGCGATGTCATGGGCTACCACGATGCGCGCGACATCCCCAACTACTGGGCGTACGCAAAAGACTTCACGTTGCAGGACCATATGTTCGAACCCAACGCATCCTGGAGCCTGCCCGAGCACCTGTACATGGTCTCGGAATGGTCGGCCAAGTGCAGCCGGGCGGGCGATCCGCAATCCTGCGTGAATGCCCTCCAGAATCCGGGCAGCCCGCCGGACTTCACCTCCGCGATCCAGTCCACCATCATCGGCAAATGCCGGGCCGGCCTGCAGAACACGGCCTGTAAGGACGCGCTCGCCGCGGCCGGGATCACCCCGGACATTGCCGCCCAACTGCACACCCTCATCACGAAAAACTGCGCGGGCTCGGACTCCTATACGAGTTGCCAGGCCGCGATCGACAAAGCACCCCTCCCCGACGCGCTCAAGCAAAAGCTCCTGGCCGCCGCCAAGCTCCTTGCTCCACCTGACTACGCCTGGACGGACCTGACCTACCTGCTGCACAAACAGAACGTGCCCTGGGCCTACTACGTCTTCAACGGCACCGAGCCGGACTGCCAAGACGACGCAGCCATGACCTGCACTCCCGTGGCGCAGAACGCGAAGACACCGGGCATCTGGAATCCGCTACCCTACTTCGACACCGTGAAGCAGGACGGCCAGCTCGGCAACATCCAGTCCCTCAGCAACTTCTACACCGCAGCCAAAAAAGGCACCTTGCCCGCTGTGAGCTGGATCGACCCCACCGGAGCCGTCAGCGAACACCCGCCGGCGCTGGTCAGCACCGGTCAGGCCTACGTTACGGGCCTCATCAATGCAGTCATGTCGGGCCCGGATTGGAACAGCACCGCCATTTTCCTCTCGTGGGATGACTGGGGCGGTTTCTACGACCACGTCACCCCGCCCACCGTGGACCAAAACGGCTACGGCCTCCGGGTCCCGGGAATCGTCATCAGCCCCTACGCCAAACAGGGCAACATCGACCACCAAGTCCTCAGCCACGACGCCTACGCCAAGTTCATCGAAGACGATTTCCTTCACGGCCAACGCCTCGACCCTGCCACCGACGGACGTCCCGACCCGCGGCCAGGCGTCCGTGAGGACAACCCCCAGCTCGGCAACTTGGTGAACGACTTCAACTTCAACCAGCAACCCCTCAAACCCGTCATCTTGCCGGGCGGCACAACGTACTAGGTGTTTGGGCCCCGGGGCGCCGGGGCCGCCCTTGTTGCGGCCCCGGTAGAATAGACCGGTGATGCAATCCCCCCTTCCAGTGCGCGACGGCGTCAACGCCACCCGCCTGCGCCTTCCGGACGAGGGGCCTTGGGACACCGCGATGGACTACATGATGCACCGCTGGGGACATATCGACCCCCAGGGCATCGAAGACAGGTTCGACGCCGGCGAAATCGTCAGCGAGGGCGGCGCGCCCCTTGACCGCTGCACTCCCCTCGAAGAACACACCTTCATTTGGTACTACCGCACCCTCCCGCCGGAGACGCGGATGCCCGTGGAGATCAGCATCCTGCACCACGACGAGCATCTCCTTGTCGTCGACAAGCCGCATTTCCTGCCCACCACCCCGGGCGGCACGTACATCCAGGAGTCCGCGCTCGTCCGGCTCCGGAACCAGCTCGACCTGCCGGACCTCATCCCGATGCACCGGCTCGACCGTATGACCGCCGGAGTGTTGCTGCTCTCCACCAATCCGGAGACCCGCGGCAAGTACCAAGTGCTCTTCGAAAAACGGCAGGTGCAAAAGGAGTACGAGTGTGTCTCCGCCGCGGCACCTGCCGCAGGTTTTCCCGCCGTCGAGCTCCCCGCCGTCGTGCGCAACCGCATGACCAAATCCCGGAGCTACCTCCTCGCCGAAGTGATCGACGGCGAACCCAACGCGGAGACCCGCATTGAGCTGCTGAGAACGTTCGACGGCGGCACTCACGACGGCGGCACCACTCGCCGGGCGCTGTACCGCCTTGAGCCCCACACCGGCAAGACCCACCAGCTTCGCGTGCACATGGCCTCGCTCGGCCTGGGAATCGTGAACGACGCGTTCTACCCCGAACTCCTGGACAAGGCCCCGGACGACTACTCCAAGCCCCTGCAGTTGTTGGCCCGCGGCATCCGCTTCGTTGACCCCATCAGCAAGCAACCTGTGGAGTACCGCAGCCGCCTTCAGTTGAGCGAAGCCCTCCCCGCCTAACGCCCGCTCACTTATGCCGCCCTTCCCCCAAACCCTCGCTCACATATGGCGCCCTTTCCCCAAACCCTCGCTCACACATGGCGCCCTTCCCCCAAACCCTCGCTCACCCAAGCTGGGGAACATGTCCACCTTGTGGTTATACGTGAGCGGGCGTGCGGCCAAACACCCACATACCTGAGCGAGGGTGCGGCCAAACACCCACATACCTGAGCGGGCGTCGGGCGACTGGGGGCGCGGCGGCGAAACAATGGCGCGTTCAAGGATGCCGACTGGACCGGGCGTATATGCTCGGTTTTGCCGGCCCAACGACCGCGGGCGGTGTTCGGTCTCGCGAAAAGGAACCACATGGCCCACGCTGAAAACGAAGTCTCGATCAACCGCCCCGCAAACGACGTCTACGCCTTCCTGGCGGACGGGCTGAACAACAAGCTGTGGCGTCCGGGTGTGAAGACTGTCGCCCTCGCAAGCGGAGAAGCAGGAAACAAGGGTGCTGTTTACTCCCAGACGATGGCAGGCCCCGGTGGCCGCACGATCGCCGGCGACTACGAGATCATCGCTGCCCAGCCGGGCGAGCGACTCGATTTCCAGGTCATTGCCGGCCCGGCCCGCCCAACGGGGTCCTTCACCCTGAACGAGAACGACGGCGGCACGACCGTACGCTTTGCCTTGGACCTCCAGCCCAAGGGCTTCATGAAGCTCATGGGTTCGATGATCACCAAGACCATGGAGTCGGAAGTCGGCCAGCTCGCGCAGCTGAAGTCCGTGCTTGAGGCGCAGTCCGCCTGACGCCACCCGCGAAAGCCCGCCCGCGAAAGTCCGCGCGCTTCCCTTACTCTCCCGAAGCCCCGAACACGCTCCGGAATACCTCCGTCGTCTCTGCGCCGAACAACACAAATTCGACGAGTTCCAGCTCGCTCGAGCTTACGGCGTCGAACCGGCTGACGGCGTCGAACGCTACAGTGGCGACTTCGCGCGGGTCCCAGCCGTAGACCCCTGCGCTGATTGCGGGAAACGCGACGGAACCCGCCCCGAGGGACGCCGCCACTTTCAGGCTTTCGCGGAAACAAGAAGCGAGCAGTTCGGGATCGTTCTGGCCCGCGTGCCGGTTGGGGCCAACGGTGTGGATCACCCACCGTGCAGGCAATTTGAACCCGGGGGTGGCCACAGCCTGGCCCACTGGCAGTCCGTGCGGATACCCCTCCCGCACCTCCATGCACGCTGCCAGGAGCTGTCTGCCAGCCGCGCGATGGATGGCACCGTCAACTCCGCCGCCGCCCATCAAAGACGAGTTGGCGGCGTTGACGATCGCGTCGACGTCGCGCGTGGTGATGTCACCTTGCAGGATTTCGAGCCGCATGGCGCTAGTCTTGCACGGCGCTCCGGCGGACGCACCAAAGTGGGGTAATTTGTGGCCATGGACATCACCACCGCTGAAGACTGGGGGGCAGCGATCTATGTCTGGATCATCCCCATGGTGGTGGGCAACGCGATCTTGCCGCCCATACCGTCCGGGATGCTGGTGATCACCGGTGGGGCTCTGGCCGCGGAGGGCCGCGTCAACCCGTGGCTCTTGGGTTTGTTGGCCGCCGGCGCGTCGTGGCTGGGCGACATCCTCGTCTTCCAGCTCTTCAAGCGCCGTCTGGGACATGTCCTGGACCGCTGGTCTTGGGGCCGCAAAGTCCACCGGGGCATCCATCAGGCCATCGCCAAGGCCGGCCGCTCCTCCACGTATGGCGGGATTATCGGCGGCCGGTTCATTTTGGGAGGCCGGCTTGCGGCGTCGGCGGCTGCGGGAATTGCCGACGTTTCCTCGCGCGGGTTCAGTCTCTGCGCTGGCTTGGGCGGGCTGTTGTGGGCCGCGTGGCAGATAGGGCTGGGCTATTTCGCCGGTTCGACGACGAAGCTTCCCTTCTGGGCGAGCTCACTGATCGGCGTCGGCGTGGGGCTGCTGATCGGCATCGTGGTTGGCGTGCTCGTCACCCGTCGCCGGGGCGACCGCTCGCCAGTGGACGAGCCGGGCGAGCCGCCGCACCTTTAGGCGCGTCCCGCCGTCGGGCTCAAACCGGCGACCATTTCCCCCGCTGGCGGCGGAGCACGTAAAGGTTCCCTGTGAGTGCTACGCGCTCGACGGCGTCGCGCATCATGGCTGCCGACGCGCGGGCCTCGCTGTTCTCACCCGAGTAGTCGCGCGGCTCCACCAGGAAGCGGAGGCTGATCTGGGCGACGCCGCCAACAATGTCCAGCTGTTTGGATTCCACGTGGTGCCGGGTTTCCAAGGCCTCGAGCGCAGCGGCCATGACCGATTCCGGCGGATTGCCCGGCTTGAGCCCGGTGATCTTCAACTTGGTCTGGAACGACGGCATCCCTCAACCCTAAACGCTCGCTCACAAACAAGCCTTTCGGGCCGACGCCCGCTCACATGAGTGAGCGAGGGTTTCCAAAAGCACCCATATAAGTGAGCGGGCGTCGGAAGGGAAGGACCCGTTATCCCGTGTTGCGGAGGCCTGCGGCCACGCCGTTGACGGTGATGAGCATGGCCCGCTGGAGGCGTTCGTCAATCTCGGCCCCGGAAATGGAGGCTTCGCGGACGCGGCGCAACAACTCCACCTGCAGGTAACTGATGGGGTCGAGGTATTGGTCGCGGATTTCGAGGGAACGCTTGAGGGTCGGCTGGGCTTCCAGGAGCTCGGTTTCGCCGCTCAGGAGTTCCACTTCGGCAACCGTGAGATCGTACTCAGTGCGGATGGCCTTGAACAGGTGGTGCAGCTCTTCCGGAACCAGCGAAGACACATAGTGCCCGGCGATGTCCATGTCCGTTTTTGCCAGCGTCATCTCCACGTTGGAAATCACGGACTGGAAGAAGTGCCAGCGCTTCATCATCTCGGCCAACTCGGCGGTGTTGCCTGCCTCGCGGGCGGCCTTCAAGCCTGAGCCCACGCCAAACCACCCCGGGACGATCTGCCGCGACTGGGTCCAACCGAAGACCCACGGGATGGCACGCAACCCGCCGAGTCCGGCACCGGAATCAGGCCGCTTTGAGGGACGCGAGCCGATGTTCAGGGATCCGAGCTGCTCCACCGGTGTCGAGGCAAGGAAGTACGCCGGCAGGTCCGGATCGTCGATCAACGAGCGGTATTGGGCAAACGCGGCGTCGGAAATGATTTCCATGACCTGGCCATAGCGTTCGCGCTCGTCGTCGGAGGTACGCGGGTCGCGGTGCAGCGCGGAACCCTGCATCACGGCGGCCAGGGAGAGCTCCAGGTTCTCGCGGGCAAGCTCCGGCAGGGAGTACTTATCCGAGATGACTTCGCCTTGCTCGGTGAACTTGATGGCGCCTTCGAGCACGCCGTTCGGCTGGGCCATGATGGCGTCGTAGGTTGGCCCGCCGCCACGGCCCACGGAGCCGCCGCGGCCATGGAACAACCTGACGTTCACGCCGTGCTTGGCGGCGACGTCGCGCAGCTTGCGCTGGGTCTTGTGGATCTCCCACTGGCTGGTCATGACGCCGGATTCCTTGTTGGAGTCCGAGTAGCCCAGCATGATCTCCTGGACATCCCCGCGCAGCCTTACCAGGGAACGGTACGACGGGTCGGAGAGCAGCAGGTCCACGATTTCGGCCGAGGCACGCAGTTCCTCGACGGTCTCCAGGAGCGGGGCGAAGCCGATCTTTGCATACGGAGCCGCGCCGAACAGGTCGATCAGTCCGGCTTCCCGGGCCAGCACCGCGGCGGCCAGGACGTCGTCCGCGCCGCGGGTCATGGAGATGATGTAGGTTTCGACGACGTCGGGCCCGTACGTCTGGAGCGCGTGGCGGATGCTGCGGAAGACGTCGTAGGTGCGGTCGCCGTCGCCGTCGAGCTTGATGGGGTGGCCGGAGAGCGGGCGGCGCGAAGCCAGCTCCGCGCTCAGCCGCTCGAAGCGTTCGGCGCGGCTCAACTCGCCATAGGGGGTCCCGACGCCGATCCGGTCCATCAACTGCCCGACGGCGTCGTGGTGGTAGTCGGCATGTTCACGGATGTCGAGGGTCGCCAAGTGCAGCCCGAAGGAAGCGATCGCGCGGCGGACCCGGGCCAGCGCGCCGTCGGCCACGAGAACGGCCGAGTGCTTGCGCAGCGAGGCTTCCAGCAGTTCCAGCTCTGCGAGAAGTTCCGAGGTGGAGGCGTAGTCACGGCCGGGCTCGTGATGGGTGGATGCGGACACGCGGCGGCCGGTGTTGATCAGCTTGGCCTTGATGCACGTCAGTTTGAGGCGGTAGGGCTCCTGCGCGTTCAGCTCCAGGATGCGCTTGTCGAGGCCGGGCAGGTTCTTGAGGTCGACGGCGATCGAGACCAGGAGGTCCTCTTCCGCGTCCACCAGGGCTGTGGAGTTGGAGAGGATGGAAATCAGTTCGTCGATCATTGAGATGCTGATCCGCACGGCATGCTGGTTCTGCAGCTGCAGGACCTCCCGCGTGACGGAGGCGGTCACGTTGGGGTTGCCGTCCCGGTCTCCGCCGATCCAGGAACCGAAGCGGATGGGAGCGTTATGCGCGGGCAGCACGACGCCGTGCTCGCCCAGCAGTTCGGAAAGGTCCGTGAGCATCTCCGGCATGGCATCGGTCAGGATGCTGCTCAGGTAATAGATGGCGTTGCGGGCCTCGTCCACGGGAGTGGGGCGGACTTGGCGCAGTTCGTCGGTCTGCCACATCTGGTCGATGATCTCGGCGAGCTGACGGTCCTGTCGACGGCGGGCGGCCGTGCCCTCAAGGGTGGATTCTGCCAGGACGTCGGAGAGCTTGCGGATCTTGTCCAACACCGAACGGCGGGAGGCTTCGGTGGGGTGCGCGGTAAAAATGGGACGAACGTCCAGCTCGTTGACGACATCTTGCAGGGCTTTGGTTCCGGCTTCGTCGGCGATCTCGGCCACGGCTTTGGCCAACCAGCCGTCCTTTTCCTGGCGGGTGCGCAGTCCGCGGACGCGGTGCACTTGCTCGGCGGCGTTGGCGAGGTGGAAATAGAAGGCGAAGGCGCGGACCAGCTCAGTGGCTTCCTCAAGGGGCAACGAGGCGAGCAGCTCCCGGACCTGGGCGACGACGTCGTGCGCGCTCCACGGACCTGTAGCGTCGGCGCCGCCGCGGGCGGCTTCCTTGGATTCCTTGGTGAGCAGGCGCACCTGCTCGACGAGCTGAAGCAACTCGGGCCCGTGCTGGCGAACCAGCGACTCTCCGAGAAGCGTAGAGACGCGGCGGACATCGGCCCGCAATTCCGCGGCAAGGTCGGTGCTGAGATGTGCAGTGTCAACCATGAAAAATACCTTCTGGCGTTGGGTGTGGCCCGTACACTGCGCTGGATACTGTGAGCCGGATTACTGATATTTCCAAAGGAATCCTACCCGCAGCCCATACACGGCCGGCAATCCGTCTCAAATGTTGTCGCAGGTTCCACCTGCGCGCCCTGGGCGTCCGCCCTGGCCGCCCGCCCGGGCTGCCGCGCCGCCCAACTGACTCGCAGTTGTTGTCGTTATCGGCCCTCAGAACGACATCTAATGCGAGACAGTTGGGTTCCGGGAATGGCGGCGACGGGTGCATGGTTAAGCCAAGAACACCGTCCAAGCCGCCGGAGGAACCATGAGCGCAACAGCCCCCGCAAGCAACGCCCAGCTGGAACGTTGGCAGCGTTTCCGCAACGGCCGCAACGCCGCCCTCGCAGCGGACCACGGCTGGCTCACCCTCACCTCCTTCCAGTGGCTCGAATCGGCCCCCGCCGCCGTCGAACTCGTCCCGGGGCTCTGGTCGACGGACGGCACGACGGCGACACTCACCGCGAGCGCGGCCGATGGGCTCACGCTCGTGGAGACGGGAGCTCCTGTGGACGGCACGATTTCGGCCACCCTCCAGGACGAGGAATCGCTCATGTGGGTGCAGTTCGGCGGCGCGGATGGCACAGAGGTGGTGGTCGAGCTGGCCATGCGCGCGGACAAGTATGCCATCCGCACCCGGGACAACTCCTCGCCGGTACTGACGGAGTTCGACGCCGTGCCCACCTATGAATACAACCCGGACTGGGTGCTTGAAGGCCGCTTCGAGGCCTACCCCGAACCGGTGGATGTTCCGATCGGGACAGCCAACCCCTTGGTGGACGGGGTGCACCGATCCGTAGGCGAGGTGGTTTTCCGGGCGCCGGGCCTGCCCCACGAGATCCGCCTGCACGCCGAGGCCGAGAAACTCGGAGCACTCACTGTCACTTTCCACGACGAAACGAACGGCAACACCACGGACGAATGGCGCAAGCTGTCCGTCTCGCGCCCCCGGCCTGACGGTTCGGTAGTGCTCGACTTCAACCGCGCCATCAACTACCCCAGTGCCTTCACCCCGTATGGCACGTGCCCCATGCCCGTGGCGGGAAATTCGATCGATGCGGCGATCGAGGCCGGGGAGAAACTGCCGGCAGGCCGGATCGTCTAAAACCAAAAGGCGTTACATCTCCCATAAGGCACGCTACACTCTTCTTGGAAAGCGCTTACCAAGCGCTCCTGGAACGACACCGACGTCAGCAACCCCGCCACGGGGATAGATGAGGAGAGACATGGGCACCCTGTCCACGCCCGTCCCGGCAGAACGCAAACAGCCCAGCCATGAAGCAAGCCGGGTGGCCCTGGTGGGGGTCCACGGCTTCGGCGCGCACCACTTGCAGAACCTCGAAAGGCTCCAGGCCAACGGCGTCGTACGCCTCGTTGCCGTAGCGGATCCGAATCCGCCTACCTCGGGCGCCCTCCCGCCCGGAACTGCTGTATTCAGCAACCTGGACGAACTCCTGGCTGGAACCCCCGCACTCGAGCTGGTTATCGTGGCCACACCCATCCAGACGCACGCGCAGCTCGCCCTCGCAACGCTCCCCCACGCAGACCTTTACCTCGAGAAGCCTCCGGTCGCTTCCCTGGCCGACTTCAATCGTTTGCAGGAGGCCGCCACTGGGGCCGGCAGGAGCGTCCAGGTCGGTTTCCAAAGCCTCGGATCCCGGGCCTTGCTGGCCATTGAGGAACTGCTCGCGGCTGGAGAGATCGGCACGCTTCTGGGCATCTCGGCCACCGGACGTTGGGTGCGCGACCGCGCCTATTACAAACGCTCCCGCTGGGCGGGCAAACGCAGCCTGGACGGCATCGACGTCGTGGACGGCGTTGCCACCAACCCGCTGGCACACGCCATCGCCACCGCCCTGAGGATCGCGGGGGCGCGGACGGCGGACGATCTTGCCACTGTGGAAACAGACCTTTACCGCGCCAATGACATCGAATCCGACGATACCTCCGTGATCCGGATCCGCACCGCCGCGGGCCTGCCCATCACATGTGCGCTCACCCTGTGCGCCGCCGAATCCGTGGAACCGTACATCACCTTGCAGGGGAGCGAGGGCACGGCGGTGTTCCACTACACCGAAGACCGCCTCACCGTCAGCTCTGCCGCCGGGAAGAGCGAAACCGTGTACAGCCGGGTGGACCTCACGGAGGACTTGCTGGAGCATCGTCACCAGCTGCGCTCCGCGCAGGGCCCTGCAACCGTGGCGCCGCTGATCAGCCCGCTCGCGGACAGCGGCGCCTTCATGCAGGTCCTGGAGGCCATCCGCACCGCGGAATCCCCTGCACTGATCCCGGAGGAGTACGTCACCTGGGAGGGCGAGGGTGATGCAGCCCGCGCGGTGATCGACGGAATCGAAGACGCCCTGGAACGCGCGACGGCGGCGCACGCCACCTTCAGCGAACTCGGCTTGCCGTGGGCGCGGCCTGCCGGGGTCGACGTCGAAAGGCCGGTTTTGAGCCTGCCCGACGGCGTCGGACAGGGCGGCGCTGCTGTAGTGGGAACGCTGCAAAGCGGCGCAGGCCTTGCCGCGCGGCTGTCACCGAGGCCCTATCTGCACCCGGTCCGAACACTCGCCGGAGTCAAGGTCACCGACCACCTCCCGGCGGACCACCCCTGGCACCTCGGCGCAGGATTCGCGTTGCAGGACGTGAACGGCAGCAATTTCTGGGGCGGCAAGACGTACACGCGCGCTGCGGGCCGTTACGAAGAGCGGCAAGACCACGGCCGCATCATCGAGCAGTCCGCACCGTCCGGGGCGGCCCTGCTGGAGCAGGACCTGAGCTGGCAGGCACCGGACGGTACTGAGCTGCTCCGCGAACGCCGCACGACCCACTCCCTGCTGGTTGACTACCGCACGTGGCAACTCGAGCTACGAACGGAACTGACCGCTGTCGTCGACTCCTCGCTGGGCGGCCCCGGCTCAAACGGCGCCCTCGGAAGCGGCTACGGCGGATTCTTTTGGCGCTTGCCTGCGTGCTCCGAAGCAGAAGTCTTCACCGCCGAAGGGCGCGGTGAACCCGCAGTCCATGGCTCGGCCTCTCCTTGGTTGGCCTGGACAGCGGACTTCCCCGAAGGCCCCGCCACCCTGGTGTTCGCCGCCCCGGCTGAGGCGCAGGATCCTTGGTTCGTCCGGATGGCGGACTACCCGGCAGTGGGTTCGGCCCTCGTCTGGGAGCGGCCGGTGGACCTTACAGCAGGCGACTCCTTGGTCCGCACCTTCGCCGTGTGGATCGTCGACGCCAAGTTGTCCCCGGCCGACGTTGCCGAGCTGGTGGCCGGCCGCGTCTCCGCCACCCGATAGGCACGCGGAAAGGCGGGGCCCGCACTGGGCCCCGCCTTTCTTGAGTTGGATGTCTAGGCGTACGGCAGCACGAGTTCCGCGTAGCGCTGCTTCATGGTTTCCAGGACTGAGTCGCCGTCGGCGTCCCAAATGTCCTGGTTGAAGATTTCCACCTCGATGTCGCCCGTGTATCCGGCGTCGCGCACCCAGCTGCCGATCGTCGCGAAGTCGATCACGCCGTCGCCCATCATACCGCGGGACAGCAGGGCGTCGGGGGCGATCGGAAGGTTGAAATCGCACACCTGGTAGGACGCGATCCGGTTTTCCCGGCCGGCCCGCTCGATCTGCTGTTTCAGTTCCGGATCCCACCAGACGTGGAAGGTGTCGACGGCGACGCCGACGGCCCGCGGGTCGTACGGTGCGGCAAGGTCAAGTGCCTGGCCAAGCGTAGAAATCAGCGCCCGGTCCGCGGCGTACATCGGGTGCAACGGCTCAAGGACCAGACGGACGCCGTGCTCGACGGCGAAGGGCACCAGGTCCTCGAGGCGATCGGCAACGCGCTGGCGGGCTGCGACGACGTCTTTCTCCCCCGGCGCGAGCCCGCCGACCACCAGGAACAACTCCTGCGTGTCCAGCGCCACGGCTTCCAGGATGGCCGCCCGGTTGTCCGCCAGCGCAGCCGCCTGCCCTTCGGCGTCGGCCGCGGTGAGGAAGCCGCCCCGACAGAGCGACGAGACGCGAAGTCCGGCGTCCTTGATCAGCTTGGCGGCCTTCTCCAGGCCAGTGTCGGCGACGATGTCCCGCCACGGCCCGATCGCCGGAATTCCGGCCCGGACACAACCGTCCACTGCCTGCGCCAGCGTCCATTTCTTGGTGGTGGCAGTGTTCAAGGAAAGCCTGTTCAGTGCCTGGTGTGAAAGGTCGCTCATGCGCCCACCCCGTTGACGCGAAGGTAGTCGGACATCCTGAAGGCGGCCAGCGCGGGATCGCCCAGGAGCCCGGCTTGGTCGGCGAGTTCGAACGTGCGTGCCAGGTGGACCACGGAGCGCCCGGAATGCAGCCCGCCGACCATCTGGAATCCGGGCTGTTTGCCGTTGAGCCAGGACATGAAGGCGATCCCGGTCTTGTAGTAGAACGTCGGAGCGCTGAAGATGTGTTTGCCCAGTTCGCGGGTGGAGTCCAGGATGGCGCGCCCATCCGCGGCGTCGCCGGCGTCGTATTTCTGCAGGGCGACCGAGGCGGCCGGGTAGATCGCGGCGAAGATGCCCAGCAGCGCGTCCGAGTGGTGGGCGCCGTCGCCGTCGATCAGTTCCGGGTAGTTGAAATCGTCGCCAGTGTAGAGGCGGATGCCCTCCGGCAGGGCCGCGCGCAGGGCAACTTCATGCGAAGCGTCGAGCAGCGAGACCTTTACTCCGTCCACTTTGTCCGCGTGATCGCGGATGAGGCCAAGGAAGGTTTCGGTTGCTTCGGCGACATCGTCCGAGCCCCAATAGCCGGCCAGCACGGGGTCGAACATGGTCCCGAGCCAGTGCAGGATGACGGGCTGGTCCACTTCGCTCAGGAGGGTGGAGTAGACGTGCAAGTAGTCCTCCGGGCTTGCAGCCACCTTGGCCAGCGCCCGGGACGCCATGATGATGACCTTCGGTCCGGCTTCACTCACGACGGCGATCTGCTCGCGGTACGCGTCGAGCACGGCCTTGATGCCGGCTGGCCCTTCGGGAACAGAGGCGAGGTCCAGCTGGTCGGTTCCGGCGCCGCAGGACACGAGGTCCTGGACGCTCTTGCCGGCAGTGGCGGCGTTGCCGGACGCCACCACGGAGGCCGCTTCGACGCCGGTTCGTTTGATGAGTTGCTGCGTCGCGGCCCAGTCCAGGCCCATGCCACGCTGGGCGGTGTCCATGGCATCGGCAACACCCAGCCCGTAGGACCACAGCTCGTGCCGGTATGCCATGGTGGCGTCCCAGTCCAGTCGTGCGGGGGCACCCGGAGTGTTGTCGGCCGTTGCTTCGGGGATCACGTGCGCGGCAGCGTAGGCGCGCCTGGACGTCAGCGGCGCTGTCGGCCTGGCCCACGACGTGGCCGGCTGGACCTTGTAGAGGCGCGTCCCGCCGTCGTGGTTTGGAAGAAGGAGGGAAGTCATCAGAGCACGATCTCCGGGATGTCGATGGTGCGGCGCTCGTCGTTGGACCGGAGGCCGAGCTCGGCGAGCTGCACGCCGCGGGCTGCGGAAAGCAGGCCGAAGCGGTGCTCGCGGCCGGCGACGACGTCGCGCAGGAATTCTTCCCATTGCAACTTGAAGCCATTGTCCAGATCGGCGTTGGCGGGGACTTCCTGCCACTGGCTGCGGAACGACTCCGTGACGGGCAGGTCCGGGTTCCAGACGGGCTTGGGCGTGTGGGCGCGCTGCTGCGCGACGCACTTGTTCAAGCCGGCGACGGCGGAACCGTGCGTGCCGTCGATCTGGAATTCCACGAGTTCGTCACGGTAGACCCGGACGGCCCAGGAGGAATTGATCTGGCCGATGACTTCGTCTCCGTCCGGGGTCTCGAGTTCGAAGATGCCGTAAGAGGCGTCGTCGGCCGTGGCCTTGTATTCCCTGCCTTGTTCGTCCCAACGGGCCGGGATGTGGGTGGCGGTCTTGGCGTTGACGCTCTTGACCTTGCCGATGATGCCTTCCAGGACGTAGTTCCAGTGGCAGAACATGTCCGTTGTCATGCCGCCGCCGTCTTCCTTGCGGTAGTTCCAGGACGGGCGCTGCGCTGCCTGGACGTCGCCTTCGAACACCCAGTAGCCGAACTCGCCGCGGATGGAGAGGATGCGGCCGAAGAAACCCTCGTCCACCAAGCGGCGCAACTTGACCAGGCCCGGCAGGTAAAGCTTGTCGTGCACCACGCCAGCCGTCACGCCGGATTCCTTGCCGATCCGGGCCAGTTCGATGGCTTCTTCCAGCGTCTCCGCCGTCGGCTTTTCAGTGAAAATGTGCTTCCCGGCACGCATTGCCTTCATCAGCGTCGCCGCGCGGAGGCTGGTCATCGACGCATCGAAAACGACGTCCACCGTGGGGTCATTGATGACTGCGTCGAGGTCGGCGGACCACTCGGAAACCTTGTGGAGTTCGGCGAGTTCGCGGATTTTCGCTTCGTTGCGGCCCACCAGGATCGGTTCAACCTGGACGCGGGTGCCGTCGGCCAAGGTGAAGCCCCCGGCGTCCCGGATGGGGAGGATGGAACGCAGCAGGTGCTGGCGGTAGCCCATCCGGCCGGTGATGCCGTTCATGGCGATTCTTATGGACTTTGTTGCTGTAACAGATTCGGTGCCCATGAGTCCTTCTTCAATGGAAAGTAAATGAAGGGGAAAGCGCATTCCCAATGCGTTCATGATGACACGAGGCTCCGGGTCTGGCAATCGCTTTCCCGGGCTGGTTAGGACTGCAATAATCGGATGTTGCTGAAAGTGCCGAGACTGAGGCTTTTGAAGAGGAGTTGTCCGTGACTGCAAGCACGCTGTCCGAAGTGGCAAAACTGGCCGGCGTCTCCCCCGCCACGGCCTCCCGGGTGCTCAATGGCTCTGCCAGGACGCCGGCACCGGAGATCGCCGAGCGCGTCCGGCAGGCGGCCGACACCCTCGGCTACATCGCGAATGCCCAGGCCCAGGCCCTGGCGAAATCGAGCACGGGACTCATTGGCCTGATCGTGCACGACATCGCCGACCCGTATTTTTCCGCCATAGCGCAAGGCGTCCAGGCCGCGGCGCGGCAAGAGCGCCGGATGGTGCTCCTCGCCACAACCAACGGCACACCCGCCGAGGAGAAGGAAGCTGTCGCCGCCTTCGCTGCACGGCGGGCCGAGTCGATCGTCATCGCAGGATCGCGCTCAACACGTTCCGAGGACGCCCGCGCGAACACCGACCTAGCCGCCGAATTGGACCGCTACTGTCGCAACGGCGGGCGCGTGGGCGTCGTCGGGCAGGCGATTCTGGGCGTAGCTGAAACGGAAAGCTACCGCACCATCGCTGTCCCCAACGAGCAACTTGCGCGGGATCTGGCGCGGGATCTGGCGCGTACCCACAAAGGGCCGTTCGTCATTGTGGCCGGGCCGGAGGGGCTGACCACTTCTGATGAGCGCGTCATGGGATTCCAACGAGGCTTGTCCGATGCCGGCCAGCCCGCCGCGGATATTGTGCACGTTGCGTTCAACCGGAACGGCGGTTTCGACGCCGGCATTGAACTGGCCTGGCGGATCAAGGCGTCCGACCGATCGGCGCCGGATCAACGCTTGTGCATTTTCGGCACGAACGATGTCATGGCTATCGGCGTGGCCGCCGCATTGAGGGACCAGGGTCTCAGGGTCCCCCACGACGCAAGTCTCGCAGGGTTCGACGACATCGAATGGCTCCGGGACTTCCGGCCAGCGCTCTCCACCGTGAGCCTGCCGCTGGAAGAAATCGGACGACTTGCAACTATGGCGACCCTTTCCAACGACAACGGCGGTGCGGCCGCCGTCGTCGGGAGCGTCACCCTCCGCAGGAGCACGGGTTCGCCCTAGCTCCCTGGGTTCGGGGCGGATCCATCGATGAACCGATCACGCCGGACCGAGAGTCCGCCATTGTGACCGGCGCAACAAATTAGCCTTGACAGCGGGGGCGGGCGGGTGTCTCATGGAAAGCGCTTACCAATTGGGAAAGCGCATACCAAGCGGAAACTCAGTCCGATTCTTGCGAGGCGCCGCCCTCCTACTGGAAACCAGACCCAAAGGCGGGAAGGCCCTTCCAGTGGCCCAAAACGACTTGTCCAAAGGAGGACAATATGAAGATCGACGCGAGCAGGCGGCGGAGTTCAACCGGACCGCGACCGTCCAGCACCACAAGGAAAGCGGCAGCCAGCGGCTGGATCGGCAGCGCCCTTGAGTACTACGACTGGTTCATTTACGCGCAGGCTGCCGCGCTCGTCTTCCCTGGCGTCTTCTTCCCCGCGGGAAACCCGACCGTTGCACTGATCGCTTCGCTCGGCACATACGCCGTGGGCTATGTGGCTCGCCCGATTGGCGCCTTCGTCCTCGGACAATGGGGCGACAAGCACGGCCGGAAGAACGTCCTGGTCCTCGCCATGCTGATGATGGGCGCGTCGACCTTCGCCGTCGCTTTGTTGCCGACTTATGGCCAGGTCGGGCTTCTGGCACCTGCCCTCCTGGTTGCCGTCCGGCTCATCCAGGGCTTCGCGGTGGCCGGCGAGCTGAGCGGCGCCAGCGCCATGATCGTGGAGCACGCGCCCTTCGGCCGTCGGGGCTTCTACGCAAGCTTCGCGCTCCAAGGAACCCAGGCCGGACAGATCATTGCCGCGGCTGTCTTCCTACCGCTCTCCGCCGTGCTCTCCAATGAAGCGTTCAAATCCTGGGGCTGGCGCATTCCCTTCCTCCTCAGCGCCCTTGTGGTGTTCGCCGGGTACATGATCCGCCGCCGGGTCGAAGAAACACCCATCTTTACTGAGGAAAAGGCGCACCAGGAGATCCCGAAGATGCCGATCGTCCGCGTTCTGCGCGAAAGCGGCCTGGACGTGGTCCGGGCAGTCTGCATGACCTTGGTCAACGTCGTCGGCGTCACCGTCGCAGTCTTCGGCGCAGCGTACGCCACCCAGCCGGGTTACGGCGTCGGAATGAGCACTACTGTGTACCTCTGGATCCCGGTCCTGGCCAACGTCGTCGCACTCGCCCTTATCCCTTTGTTCGGAGATCTGTCGGATCGGTTCGGCCGCCGGCCGTTGATGATCTTCGGCTCGTTGAGCTCGGGCGTGCTGGCCTACGCCTACCTGTACGCAGTGAGCCAGAACAACGTCGTGCTCACGATCGTCCTCTCGATCATCATGTGGGGCACGCTGTACCAGGTCTGGAATGCAACCTTCGCCAGCTTCTTCCAGGAGCTCTTCCCCGCCCGCACCCGCGTCACGGGATTCGCCATCTCGCAGAATATCGGCCTCGTCATCACAGCGTTCCTTCCGAGCATCTTTGCGGCAATCGCCCCGCCCGGGTCCTCGAATGTTCCGCTCATCATCGGGTCCATCTGTTTCGGAATCTGTGTCATCGGCGCCGTGGCGGCCTGGTCGGCCCGTGAAACCTACCGCATCCCGCTCAATCAACTGGGGACGGGGAACGCGACGCCGGTTGCCCGCGAGGAGTACCGTAAGCTCCGGAGTGGCGCCCGGTAACCCAAGCGATTTACGGCGAATCGCCGCCCTTGAATGAAACGATTCAGTAAGAGAGGGGGCAACCGGGCTGAGGCCCCGGAATCAGACCGGGGCCTGTTTCCCATCGCCGCGCTTCAAGCTCCGGTTTGGGAAACAAGCCTCGGTATGCCGCGCAGCGCCGCAGGCCGCCCCCTCAAACGATCGCGGAAACCCCCGTCACGGCCCGGCCCACGATGAGCGAGTTGATCTCGAACGATCCTTCATAGGTGTAGATCGCCTCGGCATCGGCAAAGATCTTGGCCATCCGGTAATCGGTCACAATGCCGTTCCCGCCCAGGATGGACCGGCCCATCGCCACGGTTTCGCGCATGCGGGCGCTGCAGTACGCCTTGGCCAGAGCCACTTGGGCCATTTGGGCTCCGCCGTGCCGCACTCCCTTGCTGTCCGTGTAGATATCCTCCTGCAGCTGGGCGATCCGCACCATCATCCCCATGCTGGCCACGGCATTTCCGAGCATGTCCACCAATTGCTGCTGGATGAGCTGGAACTTCGCCAGCGGCCGGCCGAACTGCTGGCGGTCAAGCGCATACTGGCGGGCGACGTCGAATGCCGCCAACTGCTGCCCCACGGCCTGCCAGGCCACCATGAGCCTGGACCCTCGCAGCAGGTGGTTGGTGTCCGTGAAGCTGTTGATTCCGGAAAAACGGTCCGCCTCGGCAACCCGGACGTCTTTGAGGACGATGTCAGCGTTTTGCACCGTGCGCAGGGCGATCTTGTTCTCGATCTTGGTGCGGGTCACGCCGGGGAGCGTGCCGTCCACGATGAAACCGCGAATAGCGCCGTCGGCTTCGTCCCGGGCCCAGACCAGCATGTGGTCGCAGAACGTCCCGTTGCCGATCCAGCGTTTGGCGCCGTTCAGCACCCAGTAGTCGCCGTCGTCGTCGGCTCCCCCGACGACCCGGCGGGCCACCGTCTGCAGGCCGCCGGCCACGTCGGAACCGTGGTCCGGTTCCGTGAGCGCAAACGCTCCGGTGGTCCGCAGATTGGAGGCGTCGTCGAGGTAGCGGTCCTGCTGGTCCTTGGAGCCGAACTCGTACAGCGCCTCGATGAAGAGGTCATGGTGGACCATGAAGAACGTGGCAATGGACGTATCCACGCGGGTCATTTCCGCGATCACGAGACCTGCGAACAGGTTGCTGTAGCCGCGGTGCGTGGGGGTGCTCAGGCGAAGGGCCGCGAGTTTGGGGAGGATGTGGGCCGGGAACTCGGCCTTGTCCCACCAGTCCTTGGCATAGGGCGCGATTTCCGTGGCCAGGAATTCCCGGAGCTCATTGAGCTTGCGCTGTTCCTGCACGCTGAGGAGCGATTCGAAATCGAAAAAATCCGCCCCGGGCAGGTCGGGCGGGGAACCATTGGAACCCTTGGAACCGGCCGGGTGTTCGACGGCGGCCGCCAGCTTGTGCGTCTGGCTCACTTCGGTGCCATCCGGATAGCGCCGTCGAGGCGGATGGTTTCGCCGTTGAGCATGGCGTTTTCCACGATGTGCGCCACGAGGTTGGCGTACTCGGCCGGGCGGCCAAGCCGGGCGGGGTGCGGTACCTGCTGGCCGAGGGAGAGCTGTGCGTCCTGGGGCAGGCCGGCCAGCATGGGTGTTTCGAAGATGCCCGGTGCAATGGCCACGACACGTACCAGCGAGCGCGCAAATTCACGGGCCAGCGGCAACGTCATCGCCGCCACGGCCCCCTTGGACGCTGCATACGCAGGCTGCCCGATCTGGCCGTCGAAAGCTGCCACGGAGGCCGTGTTGATGATGACGCCGCGTTCCTCCCCGCCGAGTTCGGTAGACGCGGGCTCGTTCCGGGCCATCGCGGCGGCAGCCAGGCGGATCACGTTGAAGGTGCCCACGAGGTTGATCTGGATGACCCTGTTGAAGTTCTCGAGCGGCAGCACCCCGTCTTTGCCGAGGACTTTGCCCGGGGTTGCGACGCCAGCGCAGTTGACGAGGATCCGAAGCGGGCCCAGCGCGACGGCAGTGTCGACGGCGGCCTGCACTTGTTCCTCATTGGTGACGTCGGCGGGGACGAACACGGCCCTGCCCTCGGCCCCCGAGGCATTGAGTTCGGCAGCGAGGGACTCGCCCGGAGAAGAATGGAGGTCAAGCAGCACCACCGTTGCTCCGGCGTCGAGCAATCGCCTTGCGGTTGCGGCCCCCAAACCCGAAGCCCCGCCGGTTATCAACGCAACTGCGCCCTTGATGTCCATTCATCCTCCTCGATGCAGAACCAAAATCCGTTAATGAATGTTAACTGAATCACTTTGATTGTGCACTGGGGAGGGGCTTGCGGCCAAGCACACGGCGTTAGGCTGTCACCATGTCCGCCCCCGACGCGCAGCAGGGCACCCCCGGAACAACGGATTGGGCCGCGCGAGCCGACCACGTCGCACGCTCGGTGACCCGGCATTTCGGACGGCGCTTCCTCTTCCTTCCCGGAACCCACCTCGCGGCGCCGATCCGGCCCTCCAGCCGGTTTCCGGGTCAACCGTGGAACTACTGGTGGCAGGCGCACTACCTCGATTGCCTCGTGGACACCGGGTTGCGCGAACTGGCCTCGGGAGCAAGGTTCGACGGCGGTGATCGCCCCAGCGCCGGCGAGCTCGCTTCACGCCTGGTCACCACCATCCGCTTGCGCAATTTCCTTCGCTACGTGAACAGCTACTACGACGACATGGCCTGGCTAGCCCTCGCCACCCTGCGTCTGGACGCCTTGGCCGAGCGGGTGCACAAGCCGGGCCGCCGACGCAACGCCCGGTTGCAGAAAAGCCTCTCTACACAGTTCGAGTCGGCCTCCACAGACGACATGGGCGGCGGCACTTTCTGGAGCACCAAACGCGATTTCAAGAACACCCCGGCGACGGCGCCCGTGGCCTTGCACTTCGCCCGGACAGGTCATCCAGTGCGGGCCCAAGGGCTCCTGGACTGGCTCAACGCCACGCTCTTCGAACCCAGCCGCGGCCTGTACCTCGACGGCGCTTGGATCAAGGAGGGCAAGCTCGTCCTCGCGCAAGAGGTCTACACCTACAACCAGGGCCCTGTGCTCGGCACCTTGTTGGAGTTGGGTGGAGATGCGAACCTGGCCCGCGCAGCCGCGTTGGTGGGCTCGATAGCCGAGCATCTGACCGTCTCCGGACTGGACGGCCCATGGAAACTGGTTCTTCGCGGCGAAGGCACCGGCGACGGCGGGCTCTTCACCGGGATCCTCGTCCGTTACCTCGCGCTTGCCGCCGCCGACGCCCGGTTGCCCCGCGTTTCACGGGCGACCGCGAGCCAGCTCGTGCTCGATACCGCGGAGGCTCTGTGGGCGGGACGGACGATGCGCACCGACGCTGCCAACCGGATATCCGGAAAGGACGACGACGACGCCTGGCTCGTCTTCTCGACGCAACCACAGCGCCCCGCGGCCGAGACCTACGCGCCGGGCACCGCCGTCGAACTTTCCACCCAGCTGCAGGCGTGGATGGTGCTGGAAGCCGCCGCGCGCGTCCAATAATTGTCGGTGCCGGGGCCTAGTCTGGAGCTGTGAACCCGATCCCGAGCCCGATACCTGTCACCGTGGTCGGTGCGCCGCCGGAATGGTGGCAGATCCTTGGCGCGCTCAGCCCGCTCGCCGTCCTCGTCGCGGCAATCGTTGCGGCGATCGTCGGCCTCCTGTCCCTGCGGCAGAAGGCCCGGGCGGACAACCGGTCCGAATGGTGGCGCCGCGCTCAATGGGCCCTCGACGCGTCCCTGTCCCGCAGCCGCTCCGAGGCCGAAATGGGCCAGAGGGCCATCGAGATTCTGGGCCACAGCGAGCTCGCGTCGCGGGAGGAACTCGCGCTCCTCAAAGTCGGCACTGAGGATGCGCTCCTGGCAGCCGCAGCGGCATCCGAAACCCGCGCCGTCGTCTCCTCCCAGCGTCCCGCCTCGGTGGGCGCCGAGGATCGCAAGGTGCAGATCGCCGCTGCCAAGGCCAGGGTCACCCTCGACAAGCGGCTCGGGGAAGACACGCCAGGCTGGATCGTTGCACTGTCGGCCGGGAAGCCCGAGTAAGTCCCCGGCTATTCTGCTACCGCGGGCTTTTTCTTCTGCGGATACGGCGTCTCCTGCCGTGCCAACATCTCGACAAAACCGGCAATCTTCCTGGCCCGGGTTTCCGCCCTCTTCACCGAGTTGGTGCGGTAGATCAGGGCAAAGCGGTTGACCGCCGTCAACGCATCGAACATCGCCTGGGCGTCGGGAACGGCGGCGATCGCGGCCGCGAGGTCCGCGGGGACTTCCGCGTGCGCCTGGCCAACGTAGGCAGCTTCCCAACGCCCGTCCGCCTTGGCGCCGTCGACGGCGGCCCATCCGGCCGGGGTCATCTTGCCCTCGGCTTCGAGGCGGGCGATGTGGCCCACGTTCCGTTTGGACCACGGGCTTTTGGGGCCGCGGCGGGTCATGCGCTGGAAGACGCTTTCGTCGTCGCGCCTTCTGCCTTGGCCGTCGATCCAACCGAAACAAAGCGCCTCATCCAAGGCTGCGGCATAATCCAGTTCCGTCACGTTGCCGCCCTTCTTGTGCAGCACGAGCCAGACGCCAGGGCTATGGGCACCGTTCTTTTCGAGCCAGGACCGCCACTCGGCAGCATCTTTGACGATCAGTTCTTCGAGTTCAACAGCCATGGGCCCATTCTGGTGCCAGCTAGGCTGTGGCGAAAGCCCACTCACCTCCCGGAGGATCCATGTTGCGTGTCCGCCCCATCCAGTTCACTTCCGACGTCGCCGGCTGGAAGCACCTTCTTGGCGCGCTTGGCCTCGTGTGCGTCGGGGACCACGGCGACTGGGTGGAGTTCGACGCCGGCTCGGGCCGCGTGGCCTTGCACAGTACCTCCGCTGACTCGCCCGACGACGGAACTACAGTATTCGGCGTCGAGGTCGGAGACCTGGCGGAGTTCGCCCGACGTACCGTGGCCGACGGAACGCGCGCCGAACTTGTCGACGCCGATCACGGGCAGGCAGTCCGCGTCACCGCCGAGGACGGCTTCACGTTCCTCGCCGACAAGGCGAGCAGCCGCACGACGAGCCCGGACGCGGACCCGGGGCTCGCCGTCGTCGGGACCTGGCTCACGCCTGATGTGCCGGGGGCCGCGCGGGAATTGGGCAACATCGGCGCGCGGCCGCGGCGGGCGTCTCCGGACTTCGCGGATTTCAGTACGAAGAACGGCGGCATCCTGTTGGTCCTTGAGTCTCCGGAGACAGCCGCGGGAGGCCTCGCTTTCGAGTACGACGGCGACCTCGCAGCCCTTGGGGCCCGGCTCGCCGCCGCCGGACTCAAGGCAGCCCGGGCCGGCTCGGTCCTGTCGGTTGCCGGCCCGCGCGGCGGAACCATCAGTGTGACCCAGGCCCGCTAACCCAACGCTCGCCCACCTATACGGGCCTTCCCCCCAACGCTCGCTCACCTATACGGGCCTTCCCCCCAACGCTCGCTCACCTCATCTGAGCGCGGGATCCCGATGTTGGCCGCATACGTGAGCGAGCGTCGCTCAATTCGACGACATACGTGAGCGAGCGTCCCGGGTTTGGGCTCGACGCAATCCTCGCTGACTGATTCGTACGGCATGGAACGGCATGGGATGGGGTAGAACTTAACCATGAGTGTTCGTACCCCTGACCCGTACTCCGGCTGGCTTTCCGATGAAGACCTCTTCGAAGCCCGCGGCCGCCTCCCCATGGTTTACGTGGAGGCGGTTCCCGTGCGTCTGGATCCGCTCGGATTCGTCAACGAGGTAGGTACCCTGCTCCAGGGCGACGCCGACGGCACCATGGTCCGTTCCTTCGTGTCCGGCCGCGTGCTGTACCGCGAAACTATCCGCGCCGCGCTGCTGCGGCACATGGAAAAGGACCTCGGGCCGCTCGCTTTCCCGCAATTGCCCGTCAGTCCGGTGCCGTTCACGGTGGCCGAATACTTCCCGGCGCCGTCGCAGACCGGTTTCACGGACGACCGCCAACACGCCGTGTCGCTCGTCTACGTCATCCCGGTCACGGGCGAGTGCGAACCGCGCCAGGACGCGCTTGAGCTGACCTGGATGACTCCGCAGGAGATCTTGAGCGACGACGTCCAGCAGGAATTCAGTGGCGGCCGTGGCAATCTGGTGCGTCAGGCTCTGGCTTTCGCCGGCGTCGGACAGTAGCAGCGCTGCGGACAGTAGCGGCGGGCAGTAGCCACCTCCCCGATTTGCCGGGCGGGTTTTATAGACTGTTGGGCGGACCCCAAGAGAACCAAAGGACTTCCGATGACTCACAGCCCGGCCGACCAGCAGTATCGTGAAAAGCAAGCTGGGGCCCTGCAAATCGGGGACCACTTGTTCCTCCCTGGAGATGGTCCCGCGGAGCAAATCACGCACATCGAGATCGAACTCGACGATTTTGGCGTGCCTACGCTCATCCTGGTGACAACAGCCGACGGCGGGAACGTACGGATCGCGATCGGGTCCAGCGTCCCGGTGGGAGAAGCCGCCGTTCCCGACGACGTCGACGCCCTGGCGGAGGAAGATCCGGCCCCGCTGGAGGAGCCGGACCCCAGTGACGCGCCCGACGCCGTTACCTCCGACGGCGGTGACTCACCCGATGAGGGGGTTCCCGCCGTCGTCGTGCCTCCTTTGCCCGCGCTGGCACCGACTGTCAGCCGAGCGGCAGGGCCGGATCCCGCCCAGCTCGCGCTGATCCCCGAACCGACAGGCTCGCCCGAGGACGTCGTGGCCGCCGCTGCGGAAGTACACCCTGGCAGGAACGGCGTGGCGGTGTTGAGCGAACGCCTCGTGAAGGGGATCAACACGAAGTCGGGAAGCTGCTTGCGGGATCTGAGCGACCTGGCCCACGATCTCTTCATCGAGCTGCGGGATCCGGACCACGCCCTCGCGGTGGCCGATATCCTCAACGTGCTCCCCTACGACGGAAACCGCGATCGCTGGATGTCCGTTGAACGTTCCCTTGCACTTTCCAGCTTCATTTGCCGTGAACTCGGCCAACCGGAACGCGCGGACGTCTACGACCAGCTCCTTCAAGCGCCGGACACGGTGGAAACCGACCCGTTCAAGGCCAGGATCGCCGCCAAAGTGCGCCAGCGCGCGCTCAACGAACCGAACCTGTACGACAAGGAAATCTTCCGCTCCATCGACAACGGGAACCGCGATGCCGAGCGCGAATGGCGGCTGCTCAGGCTTGAAACCCTGCTGTTCCTCCGCTCACACGGTGGTTCGAACACCATCGGCTTGGGCGAACTCGATCACCGGATCGCGAATGAACTCGAGGCGGTCCGGGCTTAGGCGCTATCGGAGGATTCCGCAAGACCTGTCGCGTTCGCTCCAACGGCGGTAGATTCGGGCCATGACGAACAATCTGAGCGTTGTTGTTAATGCCGACGCGCAGCAAGTTTGGACTTCGCTGCGCGAACCGTCGCTCGTAGCTCAGTGGCACGGCTGGGAGGCCGACGAGCTTGGCGACGAAATCAACCAGATCTACTTCACCGCCAACGTGGTCGAGGGTCCCGACCACACAAGCCTCACCGTGAATGGCGGGGACGTCTTCGAACTCACCCCGGTCAGCGGTGGCACCGAGGTCCGTGTGACCCGTGCCGCCCTCGATCACGATTCCGAATGGGCCGCGTGGGACGAGGACATCACCCAAGGTTGGCTGACGTTCCTCCACCAGCTCCGATTCGCCCTGGAACGCCATCCGCACGGGCACCGGCGTACGCATTTTGTTTCCTTGCCCGGCGGTAGCGGCTCCGGCATCCAGAAGCTCGGCCTGGCCGACGTACCGGCACCTGGCGAGGAATACTCGCTCACGCTTCCCACGGGCGAGTCCCTCACCGGCAGGGTCTGGTTCCGGAGCAACCACCAGGTAGGCCTCACCGTGCACAGTTACGCGGAACACGGGGACGGGCTGCTGATTGTGGCTGACCAGCCGGTGATTCCGGAGAAGAGGCCCGACGGTGGCACTATCGTGATCGCTTCGACCTACGACCTCGGCGCGGCCAGCCTGGAGTCGATCCGTTCCCGTTGGGACGGCTGGAAGGCTGAGAACTACCCCTCAGAGGTGCACTCGCACTGACGATTCTCGCTCCAGGGCTGGCAGACTGTAACGGTGCCAGCCGATTCTTCCATGCCTCATTCCGGGCCCAGCTCCGAGTCCAACCCGTCCGTGCCCAGGGCTGCCCAGCAGTCCTCGTTTTCCTTCGAGGTGGGTGCACGGCTCAGCGAAACGCGCCCGCCGTCGTCGGGCCTTGTGAACGCCGACGGCGGCAGCCGTTGCGACGACGGCAAGCGCGGAGAGTTCCTGGGCAGAACCGGCACTATCACCACACCGCACGGCCAGATCCAGACGCCGGCGTTCATCGCAGTCGGGACAAAAGCCACGGTAAAAGCAGTTCTGCCCGAATCCATGAAGGAGCTCGGCGCGCAGGCTTTGCTGGCCAACGCCTACCACCTGTACCTGCAGCCGGGGCCGGAGATCCTGGACGCGGCCGGGGGGCTCGGTGCGTTCATGAACTGGGACGGACCCACGTTCACGGACTCGGGCGGATTCCAGGTGATGAGTCTCGGTTCAGGATTCAAGAAGGTCATCGACATGACCTCCGTTGACGCGTCCGGTCCTGACGACGCCGTGGCCCCGGGCAAGGAGCGGCTGGCGCATGTGGACGAGGACGGCGTCTGGTTCAAGTCGCACTTGAACGGGGACCGGCACCGTTTCTCGCCGGAAATCTCCATGCGGGTGCAGCACCAGATCGGCGCCGACATCATGTTCGCCTTTGACGAGCTGACCACACTGCAGAACTCCCGGGGCTACCAGGAGGAATCCGTGGAGCGCACGCGTCGCTGGGCCGAGCGCTGCGTGGTGGAGCATGAGCGGCTGACGGCGTCCCGGGTGGGCAAGCCGTACCAAGCCCTGTTCGGCGTCATCCAGGGGGCCCAGTACGAGGACCTTCGTCGCAAAGCCTGCCGGGACCTTGGCGGTATGCCGTTCGATGGCTTCGGCATCGGCGGCGCCTTGGAGAAGGAGAACCTCGGCACCATCGTGCGTTGGTGCAACGAAGAACTTCCCGAGAACAAGCCCCGCCACCTCCTGGGGATCTCCGAGCCGGACGACATCTTCACGGCCATCGAAAACGGCGCCGACACCTTCGATTGCGTCTCCCCCACCCGGGTGGCCCGCAACTCGGCCTTTTACACTCCTACCGGCCGGTACAACCTGTCCGGAGCACGCTACAAATCGGATTTCGGCCCCTTGCAGGACGGTTGCGATTGCTACACCTGTGCCAACTATTCGCGCGCATACATCCACCACTTGTACAAGGCCCATGAGATGGTCTCGGCCACGCTGATCTCCATCCACAACGAGCGCTTCGTGGTGAAGATGGTGGACGACGCCCGCCTCGCCATCGAATCCGGGGACTTCTTCGAGTTCAAGGCCGAGACCTTGGGGCGGTACTACTCGTAGCCCTCCCCGTCGCTTCCCGTCGAGCTCGCCGGAACGGTGCCGGTTCGCCGGAGCGTTCGGGCGAACCGGCACCGTTCCGGCGACCCCACGTTTTCCACATAGCCGACCAAGCGGCTTCCACGGGTCCCGGGGACCCGCGAGGCTGGATCAATGACGCCTTCCCAACCACCTTCGCTCCCGGAAAAGGGCAACGTCTGGCGCACCGATCAACTCCACGCACATGGGCTCAATTCCCGTGCAATCCAATTCTTGGTGAGTCAGGGCAAGCTTGTCCGGCTACGGTACGGCTGCTATATCCGGGCCGCGCTCTGGGAGAAGCAATCCGCGTGGCTCCGAAGCACCCAACGGATCTACGCGCATGCCCATGGAACGCTTACGACGTCGGCGGGAGACTTCGTATATAGCCACACCTCGGCGGCGCGGCTGCACCGCCTGTTCCTCTGGAACGTCGACGACCTCATCCACATCCTGCTGCGGGTCCGGCCGTCCAGCGAGCGCCTTGGCAAGGACGTGCGCGGACACACCAGGCCTTTCGACGAGACGGACGTTGTGACAATCGGGAACTTGCGGGTCACGTCGTTGGAACGGACAGTGGTGGATTGCGCCATGCTATTGAGCTACAAGCAGGCGCTGGTGATCATGGACCATGCACTCAGGCTTGGCGCTGATCGCTCGCTGATGCAGGCCATGGCAGACGCATTGATTGGCCGACGCGGGGTCAGGAATCTTCGCAAGGCCCTGGTCAACGCTGATCCACGATCCGAGTCGGCCGGCGAAACCTTGTGCCGCGAACTCATCTCCCGGCTGAAGTTGCCGATGCCCGAACCGCAGGTTGAGGTTCAAAGCCGGGCAGGCCGGCATCGGCTCGATTTTGCCTGGCGAGAGGCAAAGGTCGCGCTGGAATTCGACGGCGAGATCAAGTACTTCGATTTCGAGCCAACAGCCGAAGTGATTTTCCAGGAGCGGCGCCGGGAGAAGGCCCTGAGCGAGGACGGTTGGCGCTTCGTCCGCGTGGAGTGGAAGCACCTCTTTCGCGAGCAGGAATTCAAGACCCGGATACTGAACGCCCTCCGTCGTTAGCCGGCCGCCGCCGTCGAGATCGCCGGAACGCGCCCAGGTCGCCGGAAGGCTCAGGCGAGTTGGCACCGTTCCGGCGAGCTCACGTCGGAGAGCCCCCTCAGGGACGGTCCGCCGTCGTCACGCCGATCACCAGGAGCACCACATTGAGCGCGACGGCGGGCGTCACCAGCAGTTCCGGGGCGTTGAAGAGCATGCCCAAGGCCAAAGGTGCCAGGGCGAAGAGGCACAACACGTAGCCTCGGATCCTGGTTCCGAGCATCGCCGGTCCGCTGCGTCCAAGCTGCATCAGGTACACCAGCTTGGTGAGGTCTTCCTGCTGGCGGAAGGCCCGTCGGAGCATCCCCGCGCCCAAACCGCCGCCTGCCGCCGCGCCCAGGACGAGGAGCTCACCCCGGAAGCCGCCGGCCAGCACGAAGAATCCGGCAGCCGCCGTCGTCCACAACCCCATCAGGATGACCGGCAGCGCGACGTGGACCCAGCGCGAGGCTGTCCTGGAAATCGGCAGGAGCGCGTCGAGGCTGGGAGCCATGCGCAACTGCCAAAGGGGCCCGGCCGCCGCGGTGGACGAGAAGATCGCCGCGGCGAGCAGCACGGGAAGCAGGATGATGGGCGAATCGAACGTCCGGACCAACCCGGTCAGGGGAACGACAGCGAGACCCAGGCCCCAGCGCCACAGCCGGCCGGGCTGACGGGCGAGTACCGTTGCCTCCGCGTGGAAGAGCGCGCCCGCTGCGGTGCGGGGCGTGCCCGGGAGCTTGACCCGGCTTCGCTTGCCGCCGCTGGAAAGCGAGGCACTGAGTTCCCCGGTGTCCATGAGCGTCAGCGCAGCCTGGACATGTCCCCTCGCGGACCCGGCCTTGAGCAGCGAGGTCGTGCGGACACTGGAGAGCTTGTTCCGCATGCCGAGCGCCGAGGCAACCAAGGCGACAGCAGGGGCGACAGCAAAGATCCAGCTGCCGTGAAGCGTCCCGAACAGCATCGCGCCGAGTGCCACCGAAGCCGCTGCCAACAGCCAGTTCATCGGTCTACCTTGACCAGCCGCCGCCCGCGAACGGGTCTGGGCGAACGCAGCCAGCGCGAGAATAGCCGCGCCGGTGAACGCCCCTGCCAGGACGCGCCCGGCAAACACCACCGCATTCGAACCACTGATGACCGCGACAGGGATGGTGGTCAGGGCCCCGACGACGGCGGCAGCCAGGACAGCGCGTCGCAAGCCTCGGGCTAGAAGCGGCTCGCGGTTGATGGCAAGCGAGTACCACCAGTGCCGCTGATTCGCCGTGATAGCCAGTGGCCCGAGCCTGCCCGCCACCCAATAGGCCGCGAGGCCCAAGAGCCCAAACCCGGCCACTAGACCGTATTCGACAGGAACCACGCCGTATCTGGTCGAAATCAGGTGGCCTCCGAACCCATGCTCCGCTGCCGCAGTGAGCCCGTTGAGGAGGCCGATGGCGTAGATCAAGCCGACGCCGAATGTCAGGAATTGGATGTACAGCTCGTTGAGCCTGGAAAGCAACGACTGGCCGCGCGGACGAATGACCTTGCGGGTAGCTCTCTCGGGGTCGAAGGCGACGAACTGCGGCTGCTCTACGGCAGCAGTGGACATGCTCACCGGCGAATCCTCGCCACGGCGTCGTCGGTACTCACCAAGCGCGCACCGCCGTCGTCGACTATTACCGCCCGGGTACACGCCGCTTGGGCGACGTCCGCATCGTGGGTGACCATCACGACGGCGGCACTCTTCTTGGCAGTCTTGGCGATCCGCTGCGCAAGCAGGCCGCGCATGCGGGTATCGAGCCGCTGCTCCGGTTCGTCCAGGACCAGCAGTTCGAAGGGCCGGATGAACGCCGAGGCCAGGAGGAGCTTGCGGCGCTGTCCCGAGGAAAGTTGATCGGGAAAGGCATCCGCCACGGTTTGAAGCTCGAAGAAGCCGATCTCTTCCTCCACAGCAGCGTCCGGGTTGGCGAGGCCATGGCCGCGGGCCACCAAGGAGAGGTGCTCGCGGACGGTGAGGGAATCGAAGTAGGCATCTTCGTCCAGCAGCACCGAAACCTTGCTGCGAAAGAGGGCCGAGCGGTCGTCCGGCATCAAGCCAAGCACGTGCGCCTCGCCCTCAATGGCGGCCTGTGCGCCGATCATCGTGCGGAGCAGTGTGGACTTGCCGGCACCGTTTTCGCCCACCATCCCAAGCACCTGCCCGGGGAAAACCTCGACGTCGAGCGGCCCGCACACTGCATGCTCGCCATAGCCTGCAACAAGATTCTCGGCCGTCAGCACGGCTTTTCCCAGCTTCATCCTCTGAAACTACCGGATTTCCCTGCGGTTCCCCTGAGCCCCCGACGCCCGCTCACATATAGCGCGTCCCGGACCAACGCCCGCTCACATATAGCGCGTCCCGGACCGACGCCCGCTCAGGCCCAGTAGCTGGGCTCGCGCTTCTTGATCCAGCCAATGACCAAGGACGTCACGGGAACAAGGATGTATTGGACACCGACCTTGTATACAAAGCCCACCAGCACGTAATTGACGAAGCTTCCGAAGTCCGTGATGCCGATAACCGAGGCCGCGATGCTGCAGAAGATGAGCGTGTCCACGAATTCCCCCACCCCGGATGAACCCATGAGCCGGGCCCAGAGAGTTCTCTCACCCGAACGGGCTTTCATCTTGACCAGGATCAGGGAGTTGATGGTCTGGCCGGCCAGGAATGCTAGAAGCGAAGCCAGGACGATCTGAGGAACCGGCCCCAGCGCTCCTTCAATAGCAGCCTGCTTGGCGTTGCCGTAATCGTCATTGAAGCCAGGCAGCGCGATGATGATCCAGTAGCAGAGCGATGCGAATGCTGACAGTGCAAACGAGGTAATGATTGCTTTGCGGGCAACCTTGAATCCATAGATCTCACTCATCACGTCGCCAAGAATGTAGGCAAGCGGGAAGAGGAAAAATCCGCCATCAGTGATGATCGGGCCGAAGACGACCCCCTTAGCAGCGCCGATGTTGGACAGGATCAGCACGACGGCCATGCATGCCAGCATGATGCCGAAGTATGGGGAGCCTATTGACGCGAAGCGCGGCGCGGGTTTACTCAGGGTCTGGGATTCTGATGCTGACGTCATCGCTTGTCCGTTCGTAGTGGTTCGCGCAGGCGGCCGGAGTTGGCACGGTGCCCCGCTGTATTAGCACTGGTGGTGGACCCGCCAGCAAAACCGCGGAGCCTCCCCTATTCTCGCATCGAGGAATCGAGAATTGTCCGGAAAAATCGCCACCGCCAACAACCCTCCACCAGATCAAGTGAGCGAGCGTCCCGCCAAAAACCCACATAAGTGAGCGAGCGTCCCGCCAAAACCCGATAAAGGTGAGCGAGCGTCGGAGTGGCCTCGCTTCGATGCCCTCTGGCAGGGCGGCGCGGGGTAGTGCAAGCTTGGTCCAGAACCGGCGGGACACGAAACGGATCAGGGGAAGCACATGGTGGAGCACTTTGACACGGTGGACGAATACATCGCGTCGCGCCCTGACGAGGTGCAAACCATCCTTCAGGAGATCCGGCGACGGGCCTTGGCAGCAGTGCCCGGAGCGGAGGACAGGATCAGTTACGGTATCCCCACCATCACGCTCGACGGCCATTACGTGGTGTACTTCGCAGCGTGGAAGCACCATATTTCCGTCTATCCAGTGCCCGACGGCGGCGAGGACTTCAAGCGCGAAATCGCCCCTTTCCGGGCGGCGAAAGGCACCTTGAAATTCCCCTTGGGCAAGCCGATTCCATACGAGCTCATCGAAAAAGTGGCGACCCTGCTGGCTGAGCGCGGGCGGCAGCGGAACGGCTACTGACAATCAGGCAGCGCGGGGGTACGGTACAGCCATGCGCCGCGATGAGCTTGAGCACGCCATCCGGGCCGCCACGGATATCATCCACGGCGACCGGGTGATCGTGATCGGCAGCCAGTCAATTCTGGGATCCTTCACGGAGGACCAGTTGCCTGCGTCGATCACCATGTCGGATGCCGTCGACATCGCCCCCTTTTCCGACGACGACGCCGGCACGCTTGCCGACAGCATCGATTCCGCGCTTGGGGAGTGGTCACCCTTCCACAAGGAGTTCGGGTTCTATGTCCAAGCTGCCGAAAGGGAGACTGCTGTTCTCCCGGAGGACTGGGAGTACCGCCTTGTCGGTGTACGCAATGAGCAGACCCGGAACAGCACCGGGCTTTGCCTGGATCCCTACGATCTCTGCGCGGCGAAGCTCATTGCGGCACGCCCCAAAGACCACGCGTTCGTTCTTGCACTGATCGAGTCATCCCTCGTCGACCGCGTCCGGCTCGTGGACAGAATCAGGCTGATCGACCCATCCGAGCCTCGCCGAGATGCGGCTTTGTCCTGGGCCATGTCCGTCTGACCCTGTCCGGGCCCAGGCCCGTGCCCAAACCCGTCCCAACCCGAAGGAGCAAGCTAATGACCAAGGTAGTGGCATTCATGTCGATGTCCCTCGACGGCTACGTGGCGGACCTTGAGGATGGCGTCGACGAGGTCTTCGACTGGTACTTCGCAGGCGACGTCGACGTCCCTACCTTCAACCCGGGCTTCACATTCCATGTTTCCGAAGCGAGTGCCCAACACCTACGGACCTTGATGGGTCAGGTGGGTGCGATGCTCACCGGGCGACGCACCTCCGACCGGGCCGACGCTTGGGGCGGCCAGCACCCGTTCGGCGTGCCCGCGTACGTCGTGACTCATCAGATGCCCGAGGGGTGGCCCCGTTCCGACTCAGCGGTGCATTTCGTCACCGACGGGCTGGAAAGCGCTGTCGGGCAGGCAAAGGCGGCCGCTGGCCACAAGATCGTCGGCATGCACGGGCCGGACACCATTCGGCAGTGCCTCGATGCCGGTCTGCTCGACGAGATCCGCATCGACCTGGTTCCGCTGCTGCTCGGGTCCGGTATCCGGATGTTCGATCACGTTGAGAACGCGCCGCTCACTTTGGGCAACCCGACCGTCGTCGAGGGCGTTGGCGTCACCCACTTGAGCTATCCGGTCCTCAAGGAGTAGGCGTCACGCAGGCCAGGTTATTGAGTCCCTGCCACGAGCCAAGCCGCGCAATTCCGCGGTTGTCAAACCCAAAGGAATCCAAAAAGTTGCGTAGCGTGACGCCCCTCCAGCGCAACAGCCCGGAAGCTACCCCGAGTGCGCCTCCAGGAACGCGTATACCTCAGTCTCGTCGACGCCGGGGAACGCACCCGGCGGCATGGCCGCCAACAGGTGCGAGTGGGCGCGCGCGGACGGCCAGGCGTTGCCTGCCCACGAAGAAGCCAACGACGCCGGCGGGCGCTTGCAGCAGTTCGGGTCCGGACACGTCGAAGTAGCGCGCGCCGTCGTCTCCCTCCCGCGGAACCACTTCACGTGCTGGTACGGCACGCCGATGCTGAGCGAGAACTCGCCCGCCGCCGAGCGCTCGGTCCGCGCCGTGCACCAATAGGTGCCTGAGACGGTGTCCGTGTATTGGCTGTAGGCGCTGAACTTGTCCGGAACGTCGAACACCGCTCGCGAAGTCCATGCTTTGCACGCCGGCTGGCCCTCGATGGCGCCGGTGTGGTCCTGGGGGAACGCCACGCCGTCGTTCTCGTAGGCCTTGTAGATGATGCCGCTCTGGTGGGTTTTCTGGAAATGTGTGGTGATTCCCAAGTGCTTCGTCGCGAGGTTGGTGAACCGGTGAGCCGCAGTTTCATAGGAGACGGCGAAGGCGTCCCGGATGTCCTCGACCGCGATCTCCTTGGCAGCTTTCGCCTTCTGCAGGAACTCGAGGGTGGCGTTCTCCGGCAGGAGGAGCGCTGCGGCAAAGTAGTTGGTCGCGACGCGCTGCGCCAGGAAGTCGCCGTAGTTCTTGGGCGTTTCGTGGCCCAGGACGTAGTGTCCCAGGGCCTGCAGGAGGACCGAGCGGGGATCGTGGTCCTGCCGTTGGCTTTGCGTGAGATAAATTCGATGATTCTTTAGATCGGTCACTGAACGGGTGGAATGGGGCAAGTCGCCCACGTGGTGCAGGGTGAATCCGAGGTGGTCCGCGATGTCCGCAATGACGTGCTGGCTCAAGGGTCCGGTCGTGTAGCCAACGCCTTTGAGGACCTTTTGAGCTTCGGCCTCGTACTCCGGAAAGTAGTTGCCGCGCTCCCGCATCATGGCACGCAGTTCGCCGTTCGCGCGCCGAGCCTCTTCCGGCGTCGCAACCTGCTCGTTGAGCTTGCGTTCAAGCTCCTGCAGGAGGCCCACTTGCGACTCGAGGACATCGAGCGGAAGCCGCGCGCTGACGCGGACTTTGGGCAGGTTCAGCGACTCGTACAGGGGTCCGCGCTGGTACCGTTCCAGCTCGATTTCCAGGGCCGCGCGGCGGCTGGGCGGTTCGGCCCCGAGGAGCTGTTCGATGCCGACATTCAGTGCCGCGGCGAGCTGCGTCAGCAAGCCCAGTTTGGGCTCGCGCTTGCCGTTCTCAATGAGGCTCAGCTGGCTGGGGGCGGTCCCGACGGCGGCGCTCACGTCGTCGAGGGTCAGTCCGGCCTGCTTGCGCAGATACCGCACGCGGCGGCCCAGGCTGATGACGTCCAGCTCGGCGGTGGAAGCAGACGACGACGGCGACGGTACTTCGCGGTTCCAGCTCACAGGTGACATTTCTTGAGAATACGCGAAGAAGTGCATTTCTTTCCATGGTTTCCATCTAGAAAGCCTCGTGGAAGTGCTGAAAAGTAATAACTACGAAGTCCCGGTCGGAATGATCTGCAATGGCGCAGCCAAGACCGGCCGGGGCGGCAAACTCAGCAACACGCCAAAACAGCGTCAAAGGAGACAGAACAATGACCGCAGCATTTGAACCAGGGCAGCCCACCTCCGCAACCGAGCAGGCCGCAGCACTGGAGCTCGAATGGGCTGCCAACCCGCGTTGGGAAGGCGTCACCCGCGACTACTCGGCCACCGACGTCGTCCGCCTCCGCGGCCGTGTCTCCGAGGAACACACCCTGGCCAGGCGCGGCTCCGAGAAGCTGTGGAAGCAACTCACGGAAGAGGCCAAGACCGGCGGTTACACCAACGCCCTGGGCGCGCTGACCGGCAACCAGGCGGTGCAGCAGGTCAAAGCCGGCCTGCGGGCCATCTACCTCTCCGGCTGGCAGGTCGCCGCCGACGCCAACAACTCCGGCCACACCTACCCGGACCAGTCGCTCTACCCGGCCAACTCGGTTCCCACCGTGGTCCGCCGCATCAACAACGCCCTGCTCCGCGCGGACCAGATCGAATTCTCCGAGGGCATCCAGACGGTCGAGGACTGGCTGGTCCCGATCGTCGCCGACGCAGAAGCCGGTTTCGGCGGCCCGTTGAACGCCTATGAGCTCATGAAATCCATGATCCAGGCCGGCGCCGCGGGCGTGCACTGGGAAGACCAGCTCGCCTCCGAGAAGAAGTGCGGCCACCTCGGCGGCAAGGTGCTCATCCCCACCCAGCAGCACGTCCGGACCCTGAACGCCGCCCGCCTCGCGGCCGACGTCGCGGGCACCCCTTCGGTGATCATCGCCCGTACCGACGCCGAGGCAGCCACCCTGATCACCTCCGACGTCGACGAGCGCGACCAGGAATTCATCCTCCGCGAAGGGGGACAGCCGGTCCGCACAGCGGAGGGCTTCTACAAGGTCCGCAACGGCATCGAACCCTGCATCGCCCGCGCCAAGGCCTACGCCCCGTACTCGGACCTCATCTGGATGGAAACGGGCACCCCGGACCTGGAACTCGCCCGCAAGTTCGCCGAGTCCGTCAAGGCCGAGTTCCCGGACCAGATGCTCTCGTACAACTGCTCGCCGTCGTTCAATTGGCGCAAGCACCTGGACGACGCCACGATCGCGAAGTTCCAGCGTGAACTCGGCGCTATGGGCTTCACTTTCCAGTTCATCACCCTGGCCGGCTTCCACGCCCTGAACTACTCGATGTTCGACCTCGCCCACGGCTACGCCCGCGAAGGCATGAGCGCCTACGTCGAACTCCAGGAGAAGGAATTCGCCTCCGAGTCCCGCGGCTACACCGCAACCAAGCACCAGCGCGAAGTCGGCACCGGCTACTTCGACGACATCGCAACTGCGCTCAACCCGAACGCATCCACCCTGGCCCTGGTGGGATCCACCGAAGAAGGCCAGTTCCACTAATCCCCAACCGCCCCCTCCACTTGCAAGCTCGCGAGGGAACCCGGCGGCCGTGGGCCCACTTTCCCCAACTAGGTAGCACTAGGTGTCGTTTTGAGCCCTCAAAACGACACCTAGTGCGAGTCAGTTGGGACCATTCAAGGAGCCACTCCCATGAACAGCTTCACTGACAATTACACGCTCAACGGCATCACGCTGACCGCCCAGCCAATTCACCGGCAGAACGAGGTACTTACCCCGGATGCCATCGAGTTCGTGGCAGCCCTGCACCGTGCGACGACGGAGCGCCGCCAGGAGCTGATGCAGGCGCGGCACGCACGCCGTGGCCAGATCGCGAGCGGCCAGGATCCGCGGTTCCTCCCGGAGACCGCGGACATCCGCAACGACCCGAACTGGCGCGTCGCTCCCCCTGCCCCGGGGCTGGAAGACCGCCGCGTGGAGATCACTGGGCCGGTTGACCGGAAGATGACCATCAACGCGCTCAACTCGGGCGCCAAGGTGTGGCTGGCCGACATGGAAGACTCCTCCACCCCCACGTGGCGGAACGTCATCCAGGGCCAGCTGAACCTCACGGACGCCTTGGAACGCCGGATCGACTTCACGTCAACCGACGGCCACAACAGCAAGGAATACAAACTCCGTGCCGCCGAGGAGCTGCCGACCATCGTGGTCAGGCCCCGCGGCTGGCACCTCCCGGAGAAGCACATGCTCATCGACGGGAAGCCCGTTGCCGGCGGCGTGGTGGACTTCGGCTTGTTCTTCTTCCACAACGCCCGCCGCCTGCTCGCGCAGGGCAAGGGCCCGTACTTCTACCTGCCCAAGATCGAGAACCACCTCGAGGCACGCCTCTGGAACGACATCTTCATCCTGGCCCAGGACCTGCTCGGCATCCCGCAGGGCACCATCCGCGCCACGGTGCTGATCGAGACGATCACCGCGGCATTCGAAATGGAGGAGATCCTGTACGAGCTGCGCGATCACGCCTCGGGCCTGAACGCCGGCCGCTGGGACTACATCTTCTCCGTCATCAAAAACTTCCGCACCCGCGGCCCCCGCTTCGTGCTCCCGGACCGCGCCCAGGTCTCCATGACCCAGCCGTTCATGCGCTCCTACACCGAGCAACTGGTCCGGGCCTGCCACCGCCGCGGCGCCATGGCGATCGGCGGCATGGCCGCTGCCGTTCCCAACCGCAAGGACGAGGCCGCCAACACGGCAGCGTTCGAGAAGGTCCGCGCGGACAAGACCCGCGAAGCCGGCGACGGTTTCGACGGTTCCTGGGTCGCGCACCCTGACCTGGTTCCGGTCTGCCGCGAAGTGTTCGACGGCGTACTCGGCGAGCGTCCGAACCAACTGGACCGCTCACGCGAGGATGTCACCCCGGACGACCGGGCCCTGATCGACGTCGCCTCCACCGAGGGAACCATCACCGAAACCGGCATCCGGAACAACATCGAAGTGGGTATCCGCTACATCGAGTCCTGGCTGCGCGGCAACGGCGCCGTGGCCATCCACAACCTCATGGAAGACGCGGCGACGGCGGAGATCTCCCGTTCGCAGCTCTGGCAATGGATCTACTCCCACGCCATCACCGACACCGGTGAAGTCATCACCCGCGAATGGATCAACGACCTCCTGGACGAGGAGTTCGCCCGCCTGGAACGCTTCGATGACGACCGGTTCAACGATGCCCGCAGTATCTTCGAGGAAGTCACCCTGGCTGAGGAGTTCCCCACCTTCCTGACCATCCCGGCCTACGCCCGCTACCTCACGGAGGCCCGCGAAGAAGCCACCAAGGAAGAACTCGTAGCGGCCTGAACCCAAAGATAGAGCCCCCGTCCGCTGGGCTGCCTGCACTCTTCGCAACAAGTGACCCCGATGGTCGGGGAGGCAGCCCAGCGACGGACCCCTCACCACCCAACTAACTCGCAGTTGTTGTCGTTTTGGAGCGTCATAACGACAACAACTGCGAGTTAGCGGATGAGCGCCGCTGGTGCGCCGTGGGCCGGGAAAGTATGCGTCTGGCTCACCAAAACTCTGGCTCTCTCCGGGCGGCTCGGTGATCATGGAGGTGTTCGTCTCGGTGAACGCCGACCCAACTTGGTGCCTTG
>NZ_MTPV01000065.1:0-55819 GCF_002009585.1 Arthrobacter sp. SRS-W-1-2016
CCGCGCCCGGTCAATCACTTGCCGCCAACGGGCAACCCAACATACCGCGCCCGGTCATTTCTAAGTTGCCGTTGACAATGAGAATTGTGGTGCCGCTTGGCGAAGTTCTTGGATGTGCCGGAATTGTTGCTGTGGGGCAGTGCGCCTCGAGGCGCCATTTGTTACGAAGGGAGGTGGGTGACCTTCTTCGCTTCGCCGTCGTAGTGGAGGAGTGCAGCTGGATGCAGCCCATCTGAAGGATCACCGAGAACCGGTAGGAGCAGCCTCGACAAAGGCGGGCCGATTTAGGACTACCGGATAGGTCAAGCCAGGCGAGCGAGACGGGAAGGTATACGAGAGGAACCAGTGTCGTTAGCCTATTGAGGCGACGACAAGGCCAAGCCGTGGATATGGCTGGTACGCGGTGCACGCCCGCTCCTCTTTTCGGGCAGCGGACGCCTGGTCAGGCTTGTTCGTCACGGCTGGGAGGTCACAGGTGTACGAAGCCCGCTAGGTCAAGTTCATGTCTCTCGAGTTCATTACGCATCATAAGTCCATGTCTGAGCACCATAATCGGGGCGCAGACGTCTCGACCGACGGGCCAGAAGCGGGCTAACAATCGGAAATGTGCGTTACACGACGTCACCGGACCGGTCGGGTCGCTTTCAGTGCGGCCAGTATGAAGAGGGGAACCAGTCCCGCGGCGGTCATGATGACGCCGACGACGGCGGGCCCGGTCGCGCCGAGCGCTGATTCGAGTGTCTGGCCGGCGATCCATGAGCCCAGCGCGATTCCGGCGTTGAAGGCCGACACTGCGAGGGCGGCGGCCAGTGTGGGGGCAGGGGCTGCGAAGCGCACCGCGAGGCCTGTAGCGACGGGTGGGACTGCCATGCCGGTTGCACCGAGCAGGACGACGAGGGCTGCGGCGGCTGGGCCGTTGGTCGAGAGAGGGATAAGGGTGAGCAGGACGAGTATGACGCCAAGGGCTGCTGCGATGAATGTCCTGACCGGCTTGCTGTCCGCGAACCTACCGCCCGCGTTCGTTCCCAGGAGGGATCCTGCGCCGAAACCAACGAGCACAAGTGGCACGAGTGCTTCGGGTATACCTGAACGCTCAGTGAGCAGGGGCGAAATGTAGCTGAAGGTCGCCATATATCCGCCGGTCACCAGCACGGTCGCGGCGAGCAGCAGCCATAACCGTCCTGTGCGCAAGGCTGCGAGCTGGCTGCGGAATGACGAAAGCATCGCTGACTGAGGGTCCGCGGGTATGAGCCTTGCGATGAAGACGGCGGCCATAAGGGACAGGAGGGTCAACGCCCAGAAGGCTCCCCGCCAACCGACGGTTTGACCCGCCCAGGAACCCAGGGGCACGCCGATGACCGTGGCGAGTCCGACCCCGCTCATCATCACGCCCAGGGCCCGCGAAGCAGCCGCGGGTCCGGCGGCCGTGGTGGCGACGACGGATGCTACGGCCCAGAAGGCGCCGGTGACCAGTGCCGTGAGCACACGGGCGCCGAGGACGACGTCGTAGGTGTCGCTGAGGGCTGCGATAACGTGGCCCGCGGCGAAGACACACAGAGCGACGACCAGGACGGTCCGGCGCGGCAACCGAAGCGTCGCGATGGCCATGGCGGGCGCTCCCACGATCATCCCCAGGGCGAACGCCGTGATCAGTAGCCCGGCTTGGGCCAAGGTGATTCCGAAGTCGCCAGCCAGTTCGGGGAGCAGTCCGGCGATGACGAACTCGGTGGTGGTCATCAAGAACGTCCCGACCGTAAGGAGCAGGACGACCCAGGGGAGCTTGGACCGTACCGGGGGTGTGTTGTGCGCCGTCACGGCGGAGGTGGAAGACACGAAAGTCCTTTCAAGACTTGAGAATTCGGGGGTGCATGGGTCGGCGGGGGGATATTCATCGGCGAACCTCTTGCCCTTCAAGGAAATCAATTTCCCTGCCAACGTGGCAGACCCGGCTGAGAGGGGGTACCAACAGGGCCACCCTTGTTATCGGCGTCGGCCGTAATCTTGAAAGCATGACCGACAAGGAAGCTGCCCGGACGGCACTGCGGGAATTTCTCATGAGCCGCCGTGCCCGAATTACCCCCGAGGCCGCCGGCTTGCCCGTGGTTGGCACGAATCGACGGGTGAAGGGTCTGCGCCGTGAGGAAGTCGCGATGCTGGCGGGAATCAGCTCGGAGTATTACGTTCGTTTCGAACGCGGTGTGGCTGCGGGTGCGACGAGCAGCGTCATCGATTCCGTTGCGGCTGTACTGAAGCTGGACGAAACCGAACGCGAGCACCTGAACCGGCTGATGGTGGCGTTGTCTCCGCAGGGACGGAAGAGGAACCGCCCCGCGACCCCGGACGCAGTACGCCCGGGGATCCAGCTACTCCTCGACGCCATGGCCCATGTGCCGGCGTTCGTCCTTAATGGCCGCTTGGACCTGGTGGCCGCGAACAATCTGGGCAAGGCACTTTACGCTCCCATCTTCGAAATGACCGCCGATCAGCCGAACATGGCCCGGTTCATGTTCCTTCACGAGGAGGCAGCGCGCGCCTTCTGGCCCCGCTGGCAGGACATGGCCGGGGACGTCGTCGCGTTCCTCCGCACCGAAGCCGGCCTGCACCCGGATGACCCGGACCTTATCGATCTCGTCGGACACCTCTCCACACGGAGCGACGAATTCCGCACGCGATGGGCCGCTCACAATGTCCGCCCCCACACCGCTGGCACCAAGACTCTTCATCACCCGCTCATCGGGGAACTAACCATGCCCTACGAGGATCTCGGGATCAACGCCGCGCCGGGCCATCTGCTCATGGCCTACACACCTCGTGCCGGAACCCCGGAGCACGACGCTTTGCGGATGCTTGCCAGCTGGAACGCGTCCGTGACCGTGGAACCCGGCCTGTCAGCGAACGGAAAGGATCAAGATGATCGACCAGCTCAATGGGGCAAGCCGGCTATTCCCGATCATCGGTGACCCGGTTAAGCACGTCCAGTCTCCCCCGTGGTTGACGCGCACCTTCGCAGAACGTGGCCACAACGGGATTTGCATCCCGATGGAGGTGCCGGAGGGAGATCTTGGGGTTGTCATGGGAGGCCTCACTGCAACGCCGAATGTCGACGGCATCCTGGTGACAATGCCGCACAAGTTCACGGCGTTTGAGCACTGCGCCAGCAGCTCCGAGCGGGCCAGGATGCTCGGGGTGGTGAGTGTCATCAGGCGCAATGCGGACGGCACCTGGCACGGGGACATGCTTGACGGGCTCGCCTTCGTCAAGGCGCAGCTGGACCGCGGCGCCCGGATCGCGGGGGCCAGGGCTCTTCTTGTCGGCGCCGGGGGCGCGGGAAGCGCTATCGCCATCGCGCTTCTCGAAGCCGGTATCGGCGAACTAATCATCCACGATGCCGACGAGGCGCGCGTCGCCGGGCTTCTCGAGCTGCTCGCAGGCTTCGGCAACGGACGGGTGACCGCCGGCAGTCCTGATCCCGCGGGATGCGATCTGGTGTTCAACGCGACTCCGATGGGCATGGACGTCGGAGACCCCGTCCCGGTCGATACAACCCGGCTTACCCCGGCCATGTTCGTCGGAGATGTCATCTCCGGTCACGGCACCACTGCGTTTGTTGCAGCCGCGCAGGCCCACGGCTGCAAGACCGCCACCGGCGACCACATGGTCGAAGCCGTGCAGAACCTTATGGCCGACTTCATGCTGGGAGAATAGAGGTGGCCATGGGGGTCACTGCCAATACCCCTCTCAACAGGGACTCCCACATTATCTCTGCGGGCTGTTTCCTTAACGCATGACCCAACGTGAAACCACTGCGCCGGCGCCTGCCCGCATCAGCCAAGGCATGGTCATGCTCTTCGCGATCGCAGGCGGAGCGGCCGTGGCGAACCTTTACTGGGCCCAGCCGCTCCTGGAAGAAATTGCGTCCTCGTTCAGGGTCTCCACCGGTGAGGCCGGCCTGCTCGTCACAACAGCGCAGATCGGCTACGCCCTCGGCGTGTTCCTGATCGTCCCGCTGGGCGACGTCGTGGACCGCCGGCGCCTGCTCCCGCTCATGATGCTCGTCTGCGCCGCCGCCCTCACTGCGGCCGCCTTCGCACCGAGCTTCCAGGTATTGCTCCTCGCCCTTGTGCTGGTGGGCCTGACAACGGTTTCCGGGCCGCTGCTGACCCCGCTGGCCGGTGATCTCGCCGATCCCGCGCAGCGCGGCCACGTCATTGGAACGGTGGCGTCAGGATTGATGATCGGGGTCCTTGCGTCACGCACGATCAGCGGTTTCCTCGCGGAGTTGTTCGGTTGGCGAACCCCGTACGCTGTTGCAGCTGTCCTGGCCCTGGCGTTCGCGGTACTCCTTCGCAAGACCATCCCGCCGCTGGAGCCCCGGGCGAAATTGGGCTACGGCGCCTTGCTCGGGTCGGTCCTCACCGCGCTTCGGCGACATCCCGATGTGCGCGTGCCGCTCTTCGTCGCCGGCGTCGGCTTCGGCGTCCTGACCCTCTTCTGGACGGCGCTGACGTTCCTGCTCGCTTCGCCGCCGTTCTCGTTCTCCGTCACGACCATCGGGCTCTTCGGATTAGCCGGAATCACTGGGGCCATTGCGGCCCAGAGAGCGGGCCGTTTCCACGACCGCGGCTGGTCCACTCGCGCCATCAGCGCGGCCTTGGCGCTGACGATGCTTTCGTTCGTCGTCGCCGGCTTCGGCAGTGCCTCCATCATCATTCTGGTCGTTGCGATCATCCTGCTTGACGTCGCTGCACGGGCGATCGCTACCCTGGCACAAGCCCGCGTGCTTTCCGCCGACCATGATGCCCGCAGCCGCCTCAACACCGCGTACGTGGTCAGCAACTTCATCGGCGGGGCGGCCGGCTCCACCCTCGGGACCGCTCTGTGGCAACTCGGCGGATGGACCGCCGTCGTGATTGGCGGTGCCGTACTCTCCGGAATCGCCCTCGCCGCCTGGGCCGTCAGCGGCCATCGACCATCAACCAGACGCGCGTCCGCTGTGGTCTCCTGAGACTTTGCTGAAAGTGGTACTGACGGTGACTCCCTCGCAGCCTGTGGAAGCCCTCGTTGTCGTGGTTGAGTCCGCGTTCGAGGCGGGATAACGTGGTCGGCCAGACGTGCAGGGCGTAGGCTGCTTGCCGAAGGGTCAGGTGCTTGGCTGTCCGCACCGTCCGCAGTGATCCGGCGTCCGGTGGCGCCGCGGCTGGACGTGGCCTCGACCGGCTGACCGCCCGTGAAGGGAACGACTCTTGGGTGTCGCTGCCTTTCATCGTTCAACGGTCCTTCATGCGTTGACTCGCCGGTAAGAGTCCTGGCTGCTCGTAGTCTCGAGCGAAGTGAACCGGTCGTGGCGCTGGATTCGACTGCGCCTGCCTGAAGCGCAGTCCGGTTGACGCCGAAAACGGATGCTGGTCAATCTGACGTTCCAAGTCCCCGCGTCCGGTACGCCGTGTCTTTGTCCATGTTCCAGCCGGCGAGCATTCCGTAGCTGAGGAGTTGGTCGCTGAGTTTGGCCAGGCGGTAGCCGGGGTCTGCCTCCAGAGCGAGTTCAAGGAACTGGTGGGCCTTGCTGCCGCGGCCTTCCCACCAGTTGATATAGCCGACAGCAGTGAGAAGAGGCGCTGAGTGTTTGGTGCTGCTGTGGGTGTAGGCGTGAAGCAGTATTTGCTGGGCCCATTCGACGCGGTCCCACTGCGGCTTGCCCGGGGTTTGAGCCAGCAGGATCTGTTCCATGGGGCCGTCGACAGCTGGGATATCTGCCATGAGTTGGTCGCGGATGGCGGCGAATTGGAAGTTCGCGATCAGAGCAATGACTTGGTCATCGCTCGGGTAGGTTCTGGCATCGAGGATTCCTGCCCACAATGTGCGGGCCTTTTCGATTGCGCTGTGGTCGTGACACCGCCCGATCGATTCGATGTGGGTCTCAACGGCGTCGAAAGTCGCTTCCTTGTTTGATGCTGGCAGCACAATCCGGCCCGTCCGTGCGACGGCGCTGCCGCGGTAGACAAGCTCTGCGTTGATCTCGCTGGTATCGATCATCGACAGTGGAAGAGCGCGCCCGAGGCCAGGCTCGTCGTCGTAGGGGGATACTGTCTGGTCGCCGACGAGGAGGCCGTCCCGGATGGTGATGTGTCGCTCGGCGAGTGCGCCGGTCAGTGCGGCTATGACTGCTGCATACGGCTTGTTGTGGCCGGCTGTTGGTTCGGCCGAAGTGTAGACGGCGAAGAGAGCGCTGGTGGCATTCGTATCGTTGCCGAGATAGCCGGCGACAGTTTGTGCGTAGGCGAGTTCGCCGCCGTCGTGCTTTGGCAGATCCACGCGAAGGGTGGCGCCGATGTGGTTGCTGTCCAAGGTGATGCACACGAGGCTTTCGTGGGGCCAGAACCCTAGGGTGTGGCCGATGAAACTGAGGACATCGGCGGGGGTTTTGATAGTGAGCGTGTCCATGGTCCTTCTCTTTCAGAGGCGGCGTCAGCCGTGGCCGTTAGTTTTCGGCGTCGTTCTGTTAGCGGAGCCACTGCTGGGTGTGAGGGGCCGAAGTGCAACTTGGGGAACAGGGAACAATCCAAAAGATCGCGAGGAAATAAGCGACGGAGGAGCGCCGAACGAAGTTTTGGATTGGGGCCGGCGCAAAGCGCCCTGGTTGCACGGAGGACCCGCCCAGCGATGATCGAGCATCAGAACGACAAACTGCGAAGATTCTTCTGGTTGTTCATGGCTGATTTGTAGAAGCGCGGCATGACGCCGCAGCGTCTTGTGACCTCTGCATGGAACTTATTCTGAGAGCCGCGCGCTGGAGCGCCTTTCGAGGGCGAGCTCGGCGCGTTCGACGACGGACCGGTCGTGGGCGTCGAGCCGCCCGTCGGTCGCGAGGCTGGCCATTTCGCAGTCGCGGATTTCTACCAGGCGCCGGTGCAGCTGTGTTTCTGCATGTCGGCTGAGCGCGATGAGCCGGCTGGCACGCCGATTCTCGAGGATCAGCTCACGCTGGCCGGAGGCTATACGGTTCCAGATCGGCCTGATTTCCAGAAGCAGGAGCCGGACACGGAGCACGAAGGTGCCGTGTTTGAGGTGGCCTGCGAGCCGGGGGAGCAGGAGGCCCAGGCTGACCAGGACCACGGCGAACGTTTCGCCCACCCAGTACAAGAACGTCAGGACCGTCGCGGCGGGGCTGACGGCGCCGTCGAACTTCGTGACGGCTCCGTAGAACAGGCGGTCGAGGAGGACCAGAGCGAAGAGGATGCATCCGATGGCGATGAGGGCGAAGGCCGAGCGGAAGGCCCGTCCTCGCATGTTCGGAAGATTTTTGTGGCACACTCGTGCGATATCAAGGCAGATCCACATGATGAAGGCCGACCCGGTCCAGAGGAACACCGCCATTCCGGGCTGGTCGCCGTAGCTCAGAGGAAGGTTCGTGTCGGTGAGCGGGGTACGGCTGGCAAGGAATCCTGCCGTCACGGCCGAGCATGCGATGACCGCCGCCCACCGGCCGAAGGCGAGCTGCCGCCGTCGTGCTTCAACATCATCGACCGCCGCCAGGAGGATGGCGGTCCGGAACTGCCAGAATCCCAGGAGCAACGACACGAGAGTGGCCAAGCCGACGCGGTTCCGTCCACCGAGCATTGCGTCGACTCCGTAGTAGACGGCGGGGATGTAGAGGGTGCAGGCGATTGCCGCGAGGATGGTCGCGCGGAAGACGCTGCCGCGGTGTCGATCGAGCGCGGCGGGCAGCCGGAGGATCGTCAGGACCCAGAGCGTGGCTGCCGGGACGTATTCCATCAGCCGAAGACTTGACGGAACGCCAGCGGCTCCGGCGGGGTGCCGGCGTCGCTGTTGATGATGCGCGTTGCGAGCTGATCGGCGAGGGCTTCGGCGGCAAGCTCCGCGTCATCGGTGTAGCTGCTGCGGGCGAGGGCGCGCAGTACCAGTTCACCGTCGAGGTCAGGAAGGAGGGCTTTGACCAGTTCGCTGCTGACGCCGTCAAGGTCGTGGTCGAGGATCATGTGGCTGAATTCGTGGAGGATGATCTGTTGCCGGTGCCAGTCGGATTTGGTCGGGGCATGGAGGACGACGTCCCGGTCTTCGCAGATGAGCCAGACCCCGCACACTTCCTCGCGGGCTAGTTCGGGAAGCTCCGCAACAATGATGGTTCTGCCGCGCTTTTGTTCCAGTTTCTTGTGGATGAGCTCGAGCGTGGCGTCGTTGGGCAAGCTGAACGCGTGTTCGGCCTTCCTCGCTACTTTGCGGGCGTCACGGTAGTTCATTGCCGGCGTGGGCGGGGGAGTGCGGAACGTTGACCGGGCCGATCTGGTCCAGGGAATACCCGCCGGGGTACAGGCTCGAGCCTGCGTCGCCGGGGATGAAATGCGGCTTGGTTTTCAGCGGCCGACGGCGGGTGATCGCGTTGCGCATGGTTAGTCCGGTTTTGAGTGCGGCCCGGGAGATCCGGCCGCTGCGGGGGAGGCCGAGCGCGTCGGTGAGGCGGCCGTCGTCGAGCATCGTGCTGATGATCCGCTTCGCGAGGGGGCGGAGGACCTTCGGCAGACGGTCCTGGAATACTTGGACGGTGGCCCCCATCAGCTGCTGGCCCTCGGGCGATGGCGCAACGTGGGCTGCCTCGTAGCTGTCGAAGAATGCCTCGGCTTCTTCGTAGGTGGCGGGCATGCCAGTGACGCTCATGCGAATGCCCAGTTCGGTGAAGAAGCGTGAGGCGGCTACGAGCTCCGCCTTTGTGGGTTGGCGCCATGCGTGTTGCTGGATCCAGCGGATCGGTACCACCAGCAGGGTGAGCAGCACGTAGAGAAAGTCGTCCTTGCTGCCGGGGACGTTGCGGTGCACGCGGTTAAGCAACTCGACCATGGGGCGGCCGCGGTCGCTATCCAGTCCGCAGGCAATGAGTTCGTAGATCACGATGGCGGTGTCGTAGGAGCGCTTCATCGGGCGCTGCTGGATTTCGGCGTTGGTGTGGAGCGTCTTTGCGATGTCTGGGGTTGCGAAGTTGCGGTAGTAGGAGAGGAAGAACCCGAGTTCCATATCAGCGGCGAGATCGAAGAGCACCATCTGGCGGAAGGTGGCTTCCCAGTCGCTGGGGGAGGGAGTTTCCTGGCGGTCCAAGCTCGCGGCGAGGGTGGCGTTGATGTTCACAGTGCCCCCATTCGCCGTGCCTAAGTCTGCGTCCGAAGCTTGGGCTCCGGATCCCCAGCTAAGCTGACCTATTCCATGGTAGAACCGTTGCCATTACGTGGCTAGTTAACTTGTAGACGGGTCTACTTTCCCAGCGCATTGACCAGTCCCTTTTGCCCCTGATGCATCATGAGAGCGTGCGCGGCTGTGAAAGCTGGGGCTGCGATCGGGGCCAAGAAATTCATCCATCGCTGGGTGGGGCGGACTCGCCATTCGATGTCCATGCGGGTTGCTTCGCCATTTGTTTCGGGCCTGAGGGTTACGCGGCCGGTGCCGTGCAGGTGGCCACCGGCATCGAACTCAATTTCGTTTGGGGTGATCACCGTCGTTGGGTGGATGCTGATGGTGAGGGTGTAGCCCAAGGACGCCTTGAAGTTAAGGTACGCGGTGGTTGCCTTGAGAACGTCTTCCTGGGAGTTGCTTGCGGCCTCAGTACGAACGAGAGGTGCGGCGAAACTGCAGTATGGCCACCACTTGGGCCAGCTCATGTCGATGTCCGCGATGATCGCCCATACGTCCTCTGGGGTCGCCGGAAGGTGCCAGGAGGAATTGAGGTCGAAAAGGCGAGCGGTCATGGGGATATTTTGGCACCGATCTGCCTTCGACAGCGCCGGGCTTTCCTAGAGGCCGATCTCAAGCCATCGGCTTACAACGGTTCCGCGCTGCTACGCCGCTGGCTATGATCGCGTTCGCAGTGTCACTAAACCGGGCTTTGAGTGTCTTGCATAGCATGGGTTTTGAACCGTCCCGGGTTTGATGCCGCTATCTTCTTTGAGAAAGATAGTGATTATGCCCAAGCAGTTCCCGCCCGAAGTCCGTGACCGTGCAGTGCGCATGACCTTGGATCGGTTGTCCGAATACCCGTCTGTCTATGCTGCGTGCAAGGCCTTGGCGCCGAAGCTCGGGGTCGGCCCTGAATCGTTGCGGCGCTGGGTTGTCCAGGCCCAGGTCGATGCGGGTGAGAAGACCGGTCCGAGGAGTGATGAGCTGGAGGAGATCAAGCGGCTCCGGGCTGAGGTGCGGGACTTGAAGGAGTCCAACGAGATCCTCAAGCAGGCTTCGATTTTCTTCGCGAGGGAGCTGTGCGCCACGAGGCGCTGTGTGTATCGAGGGGCGGTGGAAGACCGTCCTCGTCGGGCCGTCGCAGCGGCCTGATTGAAGCTGGGGGCAGCCTGATCCGGGGAACGCCGGTGAGGGTGGCAAGCGGCCCCGACAAAGGCGGGACGAGCCGGGACTACCAGACGGCGCGGGTTCGCCGAGCAAGGTCAGAAGGTACAACGTGAGTGAACTGGTGTTTGACGCCCTGTAATCGCGAAGCCGTGCTCAAATCTGGTGGATATGGGCCGGTATGCAGCGCACCAGATGCCATGCGTGGCGTCTGGACTCCGAAGCCGTTTAGTTCTGTCGGCGGGGAGGCCACGGTGAAGGCCTGCGGCGTAGCCGTGGCGATGCTGCCGGGGTAGAGCCAGGTGCCTCCCTGACTGATCGATCACGCAGTGAACGTGGGAACCATTTCGTGGTTCCCCAACCGCTAGGTAGCCAGCCTTCCGGTTGGGGTAGGTCCGTTGCCGACCGAAGACCACAAGGTGGGGCGGAGGCCTCGTAGTAGTCGCGGGAGTAACGACCCGCCATTGGGGATCGGGAAAGCCGGTCACAGGGCGAAGGGGGCCAGCAAGTTAGCAGATTGAGTGAATGGAATGTCAGGAGGAATAGTCGCCGGTGAATATCGACGAACTGGAGCACGCCGTCGTTGCGGCGGAGCGACGGGTACTGAAGATCCAGACCAAGCTGCATAGTTGGGCCCGTGATGATGCTCATCGCCGGTTCGATGACCTGTTCAACCTCGTGGCTGACCCAGGCTTCTTGTTGGTGGCTTGGGACCGGGTGCAAGGGAACAAGGGTGCCCGTACTGCGGGTGTGGATGGCCGCACGGCGGCATCTATTCAGGATGGTGAAGGCGTCGAGGTGTTCCTTGACAGGCTGCGGTTGTCTTTGCTCGACCGCAGTTTCGTCCCGGTGCCGGTGCGGGAACGGATGATTCCGAAGGTGGGCGGGAAGATGCGCCGCCTTGGCATCCCGACTGTGGCCGACCGGGTCATCCAAGCCAGCCTGAAATTGGTGTTGGAGCCGATCTTTGAGGCGGATTTCCACCCGTGTTCCTATGGGTTCCGTCCGAAGCGTCGGGCCCATGATGCGGTTGCCGAGGTGCGTTATCTCGCGACGAGACCACGTTGCTATGACTGGATCGTCGAAGGAGATATCAAGGCGTGCTTCGATGAGATCGACCATACTGCCCTGATGGGCAGGGTTCGGTCTCGCATCGGTGACAAACGCGTCCTGGGACTGGTGAAGGCATTCTTGAAGGCTGGGATCCTCTCCGAGGGTCAGCAGCTGAAGGAAACCACCGCTGGAACCCCGCAGGGCGGGATCCTTTCTCCACTACTGGCCAATGTGGCGTTGTCGGTGCTTGACGAATTCGTCGCTCAAGCTCCCGGCGGCCCGTTGACCAGCAAACTGGAACGAGCCCGGCGGCTGCGCCATGGTCGACCAAATTTCCGCCTGGTGCGGTATGCGGACGACTGGTGCCTGATGATTCGAGGCACCAAGGCCGATGCCGAAGGGCTCCGGGAAGGGATCGCGGAGGTCTTGGCCACGATGGGTTTGCGCCTGTCGGAGGAGAAGACCTTGATCACCCATATTGATGAGGGCCTCGACTTTCTAGGATGGCGCATCCAGCGCCACCGTAAGCGAGGAACGAACGAGCACTACGTGTACGTCTATCCGGCAAAGAAGGCCGTGCAAGCGGCTAAGCGGAAGATCAAGACGTTGTGCCGACAGGTCACCGAGAACCAGTCGTTGGATGAACTGCTGCGTCGGTTGAACCCGATGCTGCGGGGCTGGTGCGCCTATTTCCGTCCCGGCGTTTCGTCCGCAGTCTTCTCCTACCTGAGCCACTACACGTGGCAGACGGTGTGGCGATGGTTGCGGCGGAAACATCGCCGGTCCACGGTCAAAGAACTCCGTCGGCAGTACTGCGGCGGAGGCTGGTGGCCAGCAAGCCAAGAGAGGGAAATGTTTCGTCCCGAGAAAGTGGGCACGAGCCGATACCGCTACCGCGGGTCGATTATCCCCTCGCCTTGGCCCACGACCGATGAAACAACCACCACGCCGCTTGACCGGCTTGTGGAGAGCCCGGTGCATTGAAAGGTGCCCGCCGGGTTCGGGAAGCGGTCCGGGGAAACAGGCCCGCCGTAAGGCTGGCACCGCGCCCCGGGCCGACTTTCACCGACCCTCGCCGCCGCTGATCTGCCGGTTCATCGATGAAATGCGGGCTGTTGGGTATGCGGTCGAGTCGATCTGCGGTGTCCTGCGGGAGCAGGGCGTGCAGGTCGCCGCACGAACCTACCGGGCGTGGAAGAAGCGCCTGCCGGCCCTGCGCACTATCGAAGACGCGCGCATCACCGATGCGCTCCGCAGTCTGAAGGTCCCGGATGCGAAGGGACGTCCACGGCCGGAGATCATGTACGGGAGGCGGAAGATGACGCAGTGGCTGCGCCGTAACGGCTTCCCGGAAGCCTCCAAACACACCGTGGACAGGCTCATGCGCCAAGAGCGCATGAATGGGCTCATCAGGGGCCGCCGGACCCGCACCACCATCCCGGGCAAGGACGACCGCCGTGCCGGTGACCTGCTGAACCGGGACTTCACCGCTCCGGCACCGAACCGGATCTGGGTCACTGATTTCACCTACGTCCCGGTCTGTTCCGGATTCGTCTACGTCGCCCTGGTTATCGACCTGTACTCCCGGGCGATCGTCGGCTGGGAAACTTCCACGATCAAGGACACCGCGTTCGTCGAACATTGCCTGCGGATGGCCCTGTGGCGTCGCGAACACACCGGCCGGCCGGCGCCGGCGGGACTGATTCACCACAGCGATGCGGGAAGCCAGTACACCTCGATCCGTTACACCGACACCCTGGCCCTGGAGGGCCTGCAGCCCTCGATTGGCAGCGTGGGTGATGCTTATGACAACGCAGCCGCCGAGACCGTGATGGGGTTGTTTAAGAACGAGGCAGTCGCGAAGGATTCACCGTTCCGTGCCGGGGCGTTGAAGACCGAAACCGACGTGATGGAAATCGTGTTCGAGTGGGTCCACTGGTACAACGACGAACGCCTGCATTCCGCCCTGGATCACCAGACGCCAGAGGAATATGAGCAGTCATATTATGATCGACCAACCGGCTCGTTACCCGACGACGCCGACAAAAAACAGGCGGCATGATTCCCGGGACGGTTCATTTCGAGGCACTGAGGTTACGAGACACCAAGTCGAGTTGGGAGAAGGAATCGGTTGCCCGCAAACGGATCCTTTCTGGATGTCATTGGGGCGCTCCGGCCGCGCTTCCTGCCTGGCGACGGCGTCTCGCCACGGAAGTGACCGAGGTGCCGACTATTCTGCAGAGATGGCAGAGTCGGATGGACCTTCAAATAACTCGAGGCAGACTAAACTCGCACTCATCGCGGCAACAACAGCCCTGGTTTCCGCGATTGTCGGGCCTACCGTGGCCATAGCTGCCACGCACTGGCAGACCGATGCGACAAGCACTCAAGCCCAAACAGAATTCATCCACTCAAACCGGCAACAGGCTTACTCAAAATACGCCGCTGACATAGAACAGCTTTACAGCATCTTGTGGGAGCATTTAGGTGCTGCACAGGCCGGGTTCCCGCACAAGTCCTCGGACGATTCATATCTCATCAAACTTCAAACTGAGACTGCGCCAGCCGTTCGCGGCGTGTTTCAGGACGAGGCCACAATAAGGCTCGTAGGTTCGAATGAACTGAGACTCGAGACGGTCATTCTCCACCGTTCCGTCATAAACATGTTCAACAACTTCAGTTGCGGGGTGGAGGGGCGTAATTGCGAATCGACGCAAGTGCTGGATTTCAACCACGTCTCCTCAAACCTTCAGGACGACGTCAAGTCCCTAGAGGCGGAAATAGACACATGGTCTTCAAAAGCAAGAGTTGACCTGGGAACTGAATGAGCGGTTATGTGCCCCCGCAGCCGTCATCGCAGGGCTGCCCTGGGATACACGGCCCTTGCCGTCCGTCAGGGCCTATGACGAGTTGCTGGCCAAACGCGCCGGCCACCCCGCAGGAAACGAGTCGAAGGAGAACATCTCATGAGCCCCACCGCACCGGCCACGACCATTACCCCGACCCTGCGCCGGCGGCGCGGCCTGACCGAGCAGGCCGCCGTCGCTGCCGTGGACCAGGCCTGCCGCCGGCTGCGCCTGCCCACGGTCAGGGCGGTTCTCGACGAAGCCCTCACCGTCGCCGGGAAAGAACAACTGAGCTACCAGGGCTTCCTCGCCGAGCTGCTACTGGCGGAGTGCGATGACCGGGACCGGCGATCCTCCATCCGCCGGGTCAAAGCCGCCAACTTTCCAAGAAACAAGTGGCTCGGGGATTTCGATTTCGACGCGAACCCGAACATCAACCCCGCCACCATCCACACTCTCGCCACCGGGGACTGGATCCGCAAAGGCGCACCCCTGTGCCTGATCGGCGACTCCGGCACGGGCAAAACCCACTTGCTCATCGGGCTCGGCACCGCGGCCGCGGAACAGGGCTACCGGGTCAAATACACCCTCGCGACCCGGCTCGTGAACGAACTCGTCGAAGCCGCCGACGAGAAAGTCCTCGCCAAGACCATCGCCCGCTACGGGCGGGTCGACCTGCTGTGTATTGACGAACTGGGTTATATGGAACTGGACCGCCGCGGCGCCGAACTCCTCTTCCAGGTCCTCACCGAACGAGAAGAAAAGAACTCCATCGCCATCGCCTCCAACGAATCCTTCTCCGGCTGGACCAAAACCTTCAGCGACCCGCGTCTATGCGCCGCAATCGTGGACAGACTCACCTTTAACGGAACCATCATCGAAACAGGCACCGACACCTACCGCCTCGCCCACACTATGGCCCGACAAACCGCAGGCTAACCGGGGCCGGAGTCGCCTACGTATCGCGGCGGTGTCTTGACCGTTCGATGAAGAACACCGTTCCCAAAGCCGCAACGCAGACCAAAGGAATTGCGATCGTAAGTGTTCGGGTAAGGGCCGGGATCGCGTACGCGAGAGTTGCCATCACAATCATGATGACAACTGACGGCAGGATGACCGCTAATCGTAGTTTCATCGGATTCTAGGAAGACCGTTCAGCGCGGTCTTCGGCCGTGCTCTACCTCAGCACCGGAACCAGAGAGAAACCGGGACCAGATGACGATTTGGGGAAGGCAGATGACCGCAGCAAATACTGCACCCATCCATGGTGTCGGTCCGCCAACCACGACAATCAACAGCGCCAGGGGAACGGAACATACAAGAGCGATGATTGACTGGCTCTCTGTCCTTCGCATTCGGTTTGCCTCCTTGCCGTTCATGGTAGCGGGGGCGGCACTGCAGAAAAAGGTCCCCCGGTTACAAGGGCCAGGGGAATAGGAGCAGTGGCCACGATGGGCCTGGATCAAGCCGTCCTAGCGGTCCTGAACGAAGTTGACATACTCAACACGCCCAGATTGTCTCGAAACCCTAGGGTTTCGAGGCACCTGGGTTATGAGACACCTCGCGAAGATCCCATCGCCGGTCTGTGGATCTCGGTCAGGTGGCCGACAGGGGGGCCACACGTATGAGAATTGGGTCATGACCAAAGTAGGAATCGGGCACACGCAGCAGCTCACCTTGAAGGATGTAAAGTGGTCGCCTCTTGGCGAACTGGAAAGTGTCGTCATGTCCGTCCGCATGCAGGGCCTCACGGCGCACCGACAAATCGCCGCACACTACGGAACCGGACATGAAGAACTGTCGAGTTTCTTCAACGATCTAGCCGAGCCCTGGTCAGGTTGGCAAGGCATCAAATCGTACCGGTCTCTAGAGCGGGACCTGCAGCTCGAAGCAACGCACGGGCAGCCACGTCAACCTCACCTCTGATTTGCGTGACCCGGAATTTCCCGGGACTCCTGAGACTTGGCGGGTCTGCGGCCAGTTGACCCTGGAACCGGGACAGGAACTCATCCAAATCAGCGAAGCACTGCGCAAATTCATGGGTGGTACCCGGCAATGCCCCGTAGGCGGCTTTGTGGATTCGTTTGTCCAAAGCCGCCTGTATAGGTCGTGGGACGAAACTGCCGCCCCTTCCCTGACGGGATTTTCACGGCCCTGACTGTCGACACGATCAGAGCAACGATGAACGCCACCGTGAGGACGGCGAGGATGACCAAGGTAGGTTTGACCTAAAAAGGGACCAGATCGAAGTCCGCATTGCATTTGTTGTGCATTGGAAAGACCTGGTTCGGTTCCAGCCGATGCTCACTCCGGTAGACATGGTCGTAAATTTCGCTCTCGGCCGCGCAGGTTTCATCAATCTCGAGGCCCCCCGCAAGTACCCCAACAGGCCCCGGCCCCCCGTCTAGAGCGAGAGAGGCCAGGGATAACCGTGCTTCTCTGCTACGGCGTGAAGGCGAAGAAACTCCGGTCGCTGTGACCAATCGTCCGGAAGCTGGACCGGCGCTAAAGATAAGGCAGTCAACATCAATGGGTCCGTTGATTTATCAAGACCGAGCTGTCGAACTACGAGTGCTTGGTGCATAGTCATAAGACTACGGAAGTCGTGCCCCTTGGTACTGGCGCATTTGTCGGCTTCTCTGTAAAGTCGCATCCCCTGGTGAACATCTCCCGCTGCAAGGTAAGCAAGGCCCAGCGTCGCCTTCAAAACGGGATCACTACTCGCATAAGGCTGGAGCATGGAGATTGCTCGCAGAGGATGTCCGGACATCGCAATAACATAGGCAGCATTGTTCAAAAGTGTTGGGTCCAGCCTCTCGTCGACGAAGGTCCGCTGTGCGACAGCCGCCGCAGCATCCCAGTCTTCCACCCCGATGCCCAATGCAATCATTGCTGCCGACGCTGCGTAGACGTTCCGTGGCTCGAGCGACAACCATTTCGTTGCCTCCTCAGCCGCGCGGACATTATTACCTTCTAGACTCGCAATCTGATATTGGATGTAAGCGGTGCGCTCCGGATCTATGTAATCCTTAGATGCGACAAACGCTCGTCTAAGTGCTGCCAAGTCGGCACGTCGATTAGACATTTGTGCAATATTTGAGACAACGGCGCTGCTAGTTGGATACTCGTCATTGAGTTTTGTCAGTTGCTTCATTGCTGCGGCGCGTTTAATGCGGCCATTGACGGCACGAAGTCGTAGAAGATTACTCGATACTTCTGCGAAGGTCGCGTCGTCCCCGGCTTTGCTTGCTAAACCACTCGCCACGTGAAGGTATTTCTCCGCTTTATTGTAGTCGCCGTCAATAAGAGAGGCTCTGGCCTGAAGAACAGCAAACTGAGCGACGGGTTTGACTCCCTCTTCAAGGAGGCGTTCGATCTCAGTAAGTACCGCGTCAGGGTGCCCACTCGTCACTAACATTTCGAGATATCGCAACGAAATGTCTTGGCGACCTGGTGCAGAACGGGTAGCTCTCAAGGCAGCTGCAAGTGCCTTTCGCTCTGAACCCACTCGCAGGAACGCTACGGAGAGGTTATGGGCGCTGTCGGCATCCGCAGGGCGACGACGAAGAGCTGACCTGAGTATAGGAATAGCATCTTTGTCTTTCCTCTCGCTGAGAAGAATGAAGGCAAGAAGAGGTTCCTTATCCTCTGATTCCACTTGGTCAATAAGTTCATGGGCTTTCTCAAAATTCCCTGCATCACTTAAAGCAGCCGCAACAAGTAGCTTCGTCTGAGCGTCCACGGGCAGTGAGGTAGCGATCTCTACAGTCTTATCGAGATCTTGTGCGCGAAGTACAACTTCAAGTGCAACTCTGACTGCAACTGGATCAAGCAACTCCCCACTTGACGTCAAAGAAGCCTCTTTAAACACCTCTCTGGCGACCTCAACGGCTTCGTCCTGAAAGGAGCATGCCTCTAGCGCCTGAGCTAGACGGGCCAAGGCTGTAGTAGTTCGCGAGGTCTCGAGGGCCAGGCGGGCTCGAACTAGCGATTGCTGAAGCGCAGCCGCAACAACAGCATTCATTTCCGCTTCGCCATTTCCCCTCCTCGAAGTGTGCATGACCGAGTTATCGAAGGCGTTGCGCGCGGTGGGGCGCGCAGGAACAGGCTCTACGTTTCGAAAAGTAATATCGTTACTTACCGATTCAATCATACCTAAGGCCTGCATTAGGCAGCCTTCCTCTCGTAGCGGCGCGCTTGACGCCTTTCGATTTTCAAGTGCTGAATTACGATATCAATCCGCCGCAATATCCATTCAAGCTTTTCTTTAGACTTTCTGTCACGGCTGAACGGTGATCCTAATAATCGACGAAGCGGGTCGGGATGACAAAGAGACCTTAAAACAATTTCTAAGTCGTTACGCACAGACTTAGGCAGTTTTTCGACGATGCCCCCTAAGACATAATCGTATTTTGCACTCAAAACGTTCAGATCTCGGCGTTGCCCGGACTGAAAGTCGCTTTGGCCTTGTGACAATGCTGATTTCATGTCTGTGATCACCAGGCTAGTGAGAGAGAAGCCGGTCAATAGCTCGATAAAAAGTGACCCGACGCCATAGTAGTCCGCGGCAAGGAAATCGTCTGTCCCATCTCCTCCTTGCCAGAAAATAGCCTCGGGCGGTGAGTGGTGCAGATCTCCTCGACCCATAACGTAGGCATAGATGTCACGCGTCGGCGCTAAAGAAATATCTTTGGCGCGGCCTAAGTCGCCGAATCGAATCACGGGTTTAGATTTATTGACCATGATTAGACAGTTGCTGCATTTTAGATCTCGATGAGCAACTCCTCCCTGGTGCATTCGCATGAGGCTTAGCACAGCAGATCGCCAAAGGCTCAAGGCTTCCACTAAATCAAGACGCTCTCGTGCAACCGGGTCGTTACTAATCTCATCAAGGGAACCAGAAGCGAGAGCGAGTGCTTGATACGGGACGTCAATGGGGATGACAACGCCACCAGAAAAGGTCGCGTGGAGAGTGTGCGATCCACCCTCGAGAAAGTTGATGACACCATCGCAGGATTCAAGTTTCCTTAGGAGGAGTCCCTCATTCTCAAAGTCGAGGACTGCTGCGGGATCGTTTTTACCAGGTTTGAGGATCTTGACTGCAGCGCGCGCTCCGCCTGAAACAGAAACAGCCTCAAAGACTAGGCCGAAGTACCCTTGGCCCAGCAATCGCTCGATCCTGTAGTTGCCCATGATTTCACCCACGAGTAAGGAGGTCCAGTCAACTGGGGGCGATGTAGAAGCAGCGGTCATGCTTTGTATTTTGCTCTAAGTCGACTTATTTCGGCAGGATGTGACTGAAGAATTTGGATAACATCCTCTGGTAATTTCCCTTGGGCTACAACGATGTCTTCAATCGGAACGCTGTAGTATTGCGCTAGCCGCTGAGCAGCTTCCTCACCAACTGGTCGCTCTCCCCGTTCCATGCGGGACAGCTGAGAAGGCGCAACACCGAGTTCCGTTGCGGTGAAGCGCAGTGTGTGGCCTTTGCGATGGCGGAGCTCCCGGAGTAACGAAGCAACACTTTCTCCTTTGTCCATGAGTGCAAGACTACTTTTCGTTGCCAAGCTTGGCAACACTAGGGTGCCGGATGACCTCAGGTTGGGATACATCCGAGGCGCGAAGTGTGCTCGAGTAATGGCCTGGCGGAACTCGACCGTAAGCCGGTCCCCAGCTGCGTCAAATCTGTTTGACGTGCTCTGCAGCGGTGCGCTTGGAGGCGTCTCGTAGGAATGCCTTCTACGCTCCACCTGGATTTGTCTCAGAACCCTTCGGATACTAGACGTATCGACGGTCGCATGATGGTCTCGCGAAGGAACGGCGGAACGCTGTGAGTCGGCGATTCTCATAACTATGTGTCGAAACCTTGCGGTTGAATCGCGGTACGAACCTTTAGTTACGAGACACCTGGAAGGGTCGTGACGAAGCTGATCGGATGCGCGAGGGTATCGACCGCAACTTGCGATGGCACGGTGGGCGTCAACGTCCGCCCCACGTTTACCCCACGGAAACGATGAGAAACGATGACATGTCAGCGACCTCGCGCAGCAATGAAATTCCCTAGATTCCGCGGATTTTCAAGTCAACTTCAGCCCTTGGCGACCAATGAAATACGCCGTCCCATGAGAAGAGGTCAGGAGTTCGAATCTCCTTAGCTCCACAGTGAAGGCCCTTTGACCTGCGGAAACGCTGGGGTGGAGGGCCTTCGTTGTTGCTGGGGTTGCGAAATCACCAACCTGGCACTGACATCGGTCCCGGGTTGAGACGGGCTCCGGTGGTTCTGCCCCTTTCGACCCGTCGAATCCTTCCCCCTGTACGGGTGTGAGGAAGCGCAGCGCGTTGGGTGAGGCCCAGGTTGTGTTCCATTGCGATCTCGGCCGCGTTCTCCACCTGTCCCGGGGAGCCGCCCATGACTTCGGCCAAGCCGGCGGCGGCCATCGAGGAAGCGGAGCCGACCTCGCCCTGGCAGCCCACTTCGGCGCCGGAGATCGAGGCCTGCTCCTTGCAGAGCACTCCGACGGCGCCCGCGGCGAGCAGGAACTTCACGGATTTAATGTTCAGGTGACCAGCAGGCCCCTTCGGGCCCGGCCTCCGGCAGCATGCGTCCCCGCCGTCCCCCTAACCTCGCAAGCTCGGTCAGGGAACCCGGACGGCGTGGGCCCATTCGGTCGCGGAAACGTCCGCTCAGCGGGCGTCTACGCGACCGAGCATGCAGAGGAGGTCGGACCCGACGGGCGTATCGATCCGATCCCGGACTACGCTAGGTTCGCGACGCCGGGGTAGAGCGGGTGCGCGGCGGCGAGTGCCTCCACGCGGTGACGCAGGCCGGAGAGGTCGGCGTCGGCGATCAGTGCCTCGGCGATGATGTCCGCAACTTCGCGGAACGCCGCTTCACCGAAGCCGCGGGTCGCCAGTGCCGGGGTGCCGATCCGCAGGCCGGAGGTCACCATCGGCGGACGCGGGTCGAACGGAACCGCGTTGCGGTTGACGGTGATGTCGATCGCGGCGAGGCGGTCCTCGGCTAATTGGGTTCCTCCCCGCTCTGCATCGGACCTGAGAGATTCCGCAGAACGCATTGTCGCATTGTGTTCCGCTTGCACCGTCGGTGAGCCGGACCGAAGCCTGGCTGCTTTCCAGAGTTGCCTCGCCGCGGCGGTACGGGGGCCTGAGAGATTCCACATTGCTATCGGCAGCGGGTTTACTTGTGCATGGCCTCATGGATCTGGAGCGCAAACCAAAGCTGGGCCAACGTGGAGGTTTCGGTCATGTCGAGCCCCGTCAACTCGCTGATTTTCCGGATGCGGTAGATGATGGTTTGGCGATGGGCGAAGAGCGCCGCGGCAGTCTTTTGCCATGACCTCTGAGTGTCCAAGTAGGTCTTCAAAGTCACGATGAGATCGCCTTCCTGGCTTTGTTCATACGTGAAGATCGGGCCGAGCAGCCGCTGTACCAACGCCGTTCCCTCCTCGAAACTCGTGAGCCCCAGCCAGGAGGGGCCCTCGGCGTAACGGGTCAGGCTTACGGCATTGCCTTTCGCTGAACCGAGCGCCCACAGCGATTCCTGGAGTGCGCGTTGGACGCCCCCGGCAGACGTAGGCGAGCTGATGCCAATCCGGACCCCGGGCCCCGCGCAGTGGATCAAAACGTCATCCGTCACCCCCGCGGTTGCCGCTACATGAAGGGTGTTGAGACGCCGCAGGCAAGCGGCCTGAAGTCCGTGGCGCCACAGTTCCACGTGAATGTTCGCCAGCCGCTCGCCGTCGTCGGCCCCTATCGAAACCACCACGAAATTCTGCGCGGAAATCTCAAAATCGCTGAGCCTGATCTCCAGTTCCGCGATCCCGAGGCGCCCATCGAACGCCTGCAGGAGGAATTCGCCTGCTAGGCGGTGCCGCCCTTCCAGGGACAGGGCCGTTCGCGAGAGTTCCAGTCCCAGCACCGTCGCCGCATGCAGAAGCACGACGGCGTCAGGGTGCGGATCGCTTTTCGGCAGCACCACCAGCACCGCATTGGCGTGGGTGGGGATGTCCATCATCAACACGTGCCGGTCCCGAAGCCGATGCCATTGGAACTTCTTTCCGGTCATGGGTATATGTCCCGTCAGGGGGGCCAATTCCGCTTGCAGGAAGTCCGGCAACGGCTCACCATCCGGGTGCCAGGGATGGAGGCATCGCCGGTCCACGACGAAAAGCTCCGCATTGAGCTCAGCCGCGAGTCCTTGGAGAAGGCCTTGCCAGTGGTCCTCAATTGTTCCCGCCGTACGAAGCAAGTCATACAACCGTGCGGTCTGACGCAGGCGTCGCGATTCCTCCAAAAGGGAAGCTTCAGCCACGGTTCGCGCGATAGCGATGAAGGGCAATGGATACGGAATGCTAATCAGCGGCAGCGGCAACTGCTCGCAGGCCGCCAGGAACTCCGGCAGCAGCTCCGGAGCATGCATCTTTTCCCCGATGGCAAGGGCACTGGCACCTGCATCGACGAGCGCCTCGGCGAGCGCAACTTGGCCTTGGGGGTCGGCGGGGATGGACAGGCCATTGGTCATCATCAGTTCGCCGCCGGTGACCCATTCCCACAGCCTCGGCAGGTCGGAGGTGTGTGCCCAGGTGATCCGGTTGTCCCTACCCGCCGACCCGGCCAAAAACGTGAGTCCAAGCTGAGGTTCCGCCACGAGCTCAGCCACAGTAATCGCCATGAAAATGCGCTCCCAAATCGTTGGTTTCCGGCCGATTTCAGAGTGCTTAGACATTTGTATAAGAGCCTCGGCCATTTGTAGTCAATCTACCGCTATACGTCGTGATGCACGTCACTAAGAATTGGATTACCTACTTCCCGCTCAAAGGCGAGCACCCCCACCTCCCAACATCGCTGCCAGCGTCGCCGCCCGGCAGCAAGCTACCGAAGGATCCTGGCATGACAACGCATCAGCCCATCGGCCCCGTCGACGCAACAAAAGTTCCCCGGTATGCGGGCCTCGGCACTTTCGCCAGGCTTCCCCAAATCGACCGCGTCCCGGACTACGACATTGCGATCGTCGGCGTACCGTTCGACGGCGGAACGTCCTTCCGGCCCGGCGCCCGTTTCGGTCCTGCCGCGGTCCGCGAAGCCTCCCGGCTTCTGCGTCCCGGGTACCATCCGGAATTGGACGTTGAGCCCGTCAACGAAGTCCAGGTTGTGGACGCCGGCGACATCGCCTGCACCCCCTACGACATCGCACGGGCCGTCCGTGAAATCGAAGAGCAGGCATTGCCCCTGATCAGTGAGGACAAGAAGCTCATCTCGATCGGTGGCGACCACACCATCGCCCTCCCGATGCTCAGGGCCCTGAACAAAGTGCACGGACCGGTCGCGTTGCTGCACTTCGATGCCCACCTGGATACATGGGACACCTACTTCGACCAGCCGGTCACACACGGAACCATCTTCCGGCGGGCGTTCGAGGAAGGCCTCCTCGTGGAAGATAGGTCCATGCACGTCGGAATCCGCGGGCCGGTCTATGACCGCAACGATTTCCTCCGCGACCATGAATTCGGATTCCAGATCATCCGCTGCTCGGACCTGGACGTCATAGGCGTTCCCGCCGCCATTGCTCGGGTCAAGGAGCGGCTCGGCGACACCCCGGTCTACGTCTCCATCGACATCGACGTCCTGGACCCCTCCTATGCGCCGGGCACCGGCACCCCTGAGATGGGCGGACTCCACTCCCGGGAGCTGCTGGCCCTGCTCCGCGGACTGGACGGCATTAACATCGTCGGTGCCGACGTCGTCGAGGTCGCGCCGGCCTACGACCATGCAGACATCACCTCGGTGGCCGCGGCCACCCTTGTCTTCGACCTCCTCGCGCTGATGGTGAATCGCGGCAAGGCCGAAACGTCCGCTGTCCGTCAATTGCAAGCAGCATCCTGGACCGCATCATGAGCACCCGAAGCAATCCCGCCGCTGTCACCGAAGTGCCCAGGCTCGAAGACAAAACCATTCAGCCCATCCCGTTGAACGAACGCCACGGAAAAGCGCGGGACCTCTTCACCATCTGGTTCGGGTCCAACATCATGATCATGACCATCGTTACCGGCGGACTCGCCACGACGGTGTTCGGGCTAAGCTTTGTGCCTGCCATCGTGGGAATCATCCTCGGAAACGTCATCGGTGGCATCTTCATGGCGCTGCACTCCGCCCAAGGACCGCAATTGGGCGTGGCACAGATGATCCAGACCCGCGGCCAATTCGGCTCCTTCGGAGCACTACTGATCGTTGTCATCGTGGTGATCATGTACGTCGGATTCTTCGCCGCGAACCTGGTCTTTGGCGGCGAGGCAATGGCCGCAGTCAGCCCGGACATCAGTGTTGACGCGGGCATCATCATCATCGGCGTCGTGAGCGTTGTTGCCACGATTTTCGGCTACCGGCTCATTCACGCCTATGCTCGGTTCCTCAGCATCGTGGCTGGTTTGGCGTTGCTTCTGGCCTTCGTCTGGATCATGTTCGTCCACGGGCTGCCTGCCACTTTCCTCTACCAGGGAAACTTCAACTGGGTCGGCTTCATGGCCACCGTCTCCGTATCCGCCTTGTGGCAGCTCGCCTACGCTCCGTACGTCTCGGACTACTCCCGCTACATGCCGCAAGGCACCGGCTCGGGTCCGGCGTTCTGGGCCTCCTACTCAGGCTGCGTCCTGGGCACGCTCTTCCCGATGATCCTGGGCGCCCTGGTGGGAACCTTGGCGGTCACGATGGGCGCAGACGCCGGCAACGTCGAAATCGTCGGCAGCATGGGAGCGTTGCTCCAGCCATGGACCCTGGCAGTCGTGGGAATCTTCTGCCTCGGCGTTGCAGCCTCGAACGCCATGAATCTCTACTGCGGCGTGCTGTGCAGCCTCACTATTGGCCAGACGTTCAAGCCGAACTGGCTGCCCCGCGCCAAGACCCGAAGCGTTGCGGCAATCATCCTCTTTACCTTCGCACTCCTGATCTCGCTGTTCGCACGCGACAATTTCATCCTGTTTTACACCAACTTCCTTTCCTTCCTGATGTACGTGCTGGTTCCCTGGACGGCCATCAACCTGGTCGACTACTACCTTCTCCGGCACGGCGACTACAGGGTTGAAGACTTCTTCAAGCGCGACGGCGGAGTGTACGGGCGCTTCAACTGGGTGGCCATCGGAGCCTACGTGGCAGGCGCCCTGGTCCAGCTTCCTTTCTCGGCAACAGCGATCTACACCGGGCCCGTCGCAGCGGCAATGGGTGGCGTGGACCTCTCATGGATCGTTGGCCTCGTTGTGGTTGCCCCGCTCTACTACGTCGCGGCACGCGTGTTCCGGAAGAAGGCCGAGGCCACAACGTTCCAGGCCCCCGTACTCGCAAGCGACTTGGTCTGACGCACCGCAGACCATTCGCCTGTACTTCCCATAAACTCCCGACGCCACGACCGGCGCTAGAAAACAAGGGCAAAATCATGACACTCATCAACACCGAACAGTTCATCGTCCGCCGCGTGAGCGAAGACAGCAGCTCCCCTGCAGCCCACCACGCCTCGGGCATCGTGCCATTGCCTCTGCCGCCCGGCGGGCACTTCATTGGAGGATCGTTTGTTCCGGGCACCTCTACCCACCTCATCGACGTCGTAGATCCCGCCACTGGACTGGTCATCGCCTCCGTGCAGGCCGGCACAGCCGCGGACGTTGACGTTGCTGTTGAAGCCGCCGTGGCTGCCCAGAAATCCTGGGGCGCCACCACGCCGAAGGAGCGGTCCGAGGTCTTGAACATGATCGCCAACATCATTGAAGCCAACCGTGAAGTCTTCGAAATCATCGAGTCCGCCAACACCGGCAAGCCGCGAACCGTTGCTGAGGACGATGTCTCCAGCACTATTGATACTTTCCGTTTCATGGCCGGAGCATCCCGCACGCTGACGTCCATGGCTGGCGGGGACTATGCGACCGGGCACACCTCGGTGATCCTCAGGGAGCCCGTGGGCGTGGTTGGCGTCATCACCCCGTGGAACTACCCGTTGCTGATGGCTGCCTGGAAGATCGCGCCCATCCTGGCCGCCGGAAACAGCATCGTCCTCAAGCCGTCGGAGCAGACACCGCTCTCGACGCTAAAGCTCGCGGAACTCCTGGCCGGACGTATTCCGGACGGAATCCTCAATGTCGTGACGGGACAGGGCCGGACCGTCGGACAGCGGATTTCCGAGCACCCTGACGTTGCCCTCGTCGCGTTGACGGGGAGCGTTGTCAGCGGGCAGGCCGTCGCGGAGACCGCGGCCAAATCGGTCAAGCGTGTTCATCTGGAACTCGGCGGCAAGGCTCCGGTTGTTGTGTTTGCAGACGCGGACCTCCGTGCTGCCGCCGCCGGCGTGCGAAACGCCGGGTACTGGAATGCCGGGCAGGACTGTGGCGCTGCGTGCCGCGTACTTGTGCACGAGTCGGTGGCTGCCGAGTTCACGGAACATTTGGTGCGTGAAGTCAGCACCCTGGTGGTCGGCGCTCCGGAGGCAGGGGACGACGTGGAAATCGGTCCCATGATTTCCCACCCGCACTTCGAACGAGTCAAGGAATCGCTGGCCGAGGCAAAAGCCGCCGGCCTGCACATGGCCATCGGAGGTTCTGCCCTCGAAGGACCCGGCTACTTCATCGAACCCACGGTCATCAGCAACGTGCCGGCCGGGGCGCCTATCGCCACCCGCGAGATCTTTGGTCCCGTGGTCACGGTCGAGACTTTCACTTCCACCGATGAAGCCATTGCACGGTCAAACGAGAGTCCCTACGGACTGTCTGCCTCGGTATGGACCCGGGATTCAAGCCTCTCGTTGAGCGTTCCAAAGCAACTCGACTTCGGTACGGTCTGGGTAAATTCACACTTGGTGTTGGCTTGCGAGGTACCGTGGGGCGGATTCAAGGGATCCGGCTACGGCCGGGACCTCTCGCTTTACGCCCTGGACGATTACTCCCGCACCAAGCACCTTATGATCAACCACGGCGCATGAGCGTTCAGACAAGCAACGGAGCTTAGCAATGACCACCGCGAACCTTCCCCGCACATCAGTCTCGTCGCGCGCGGCCACCCCGCCGGCCCCTTTCGGAACAGACGTCACCTGGACCAATTGGGGCGGGAACCAAAGTGCCACGCCGGCCTTCACCGTCCGGCCGCGGACTGAACAAGAAGCGCTCGACGCCGTTCGTTTCGCGATCCGCGAAGGCTTGCCCGTGCGGGCGGTCGGCTCAGGGCATTCGTCCTCACCGCTGGTCCAGACGGGGGGCGTCCTGATGGACATGTCCGCACTGTCGGGCATCACCGGAACCGACCCTGTCCGGCGTCGCGCCAGGGCCCTTGCAGGCACTACGATCAATGCCTTCGGCGATCCATTGTGGGAGCAAGGCCTCGCGCTGAGCAACCAGGGAGACATCGACAAACAGCAGATTGCTGGGGCGCTTTCAACCAGCACCCACGGTTCCGGGAAGGATCTGGGTAGCTTCTCCTCAAGCCTTCGTTGGGTGAAGCTGATCAATGGTTACGGCGAGATCGTCGAAATCGGCGAGGGGCAGCTCCGCGAACTCAGGGCAGCCCAGGTGGCTTTGGGTACCCTGGGGATCTTCCTTGAGGTGGAGTTGGCGGTTGAGGAGCGCTACTACCTGCAAGAACAAATCACCTATCCCACGTGGGCGGAGACCAAGGCAACGTGGCAGTCCGACATCGACGAGAACCGCCATTACTCGTTCCTCTGGTGCCCGGAAGAAGGTTCGTGCGAGCTCTTGGACCTCCCGGGCGCGCCAGGCCTTAGCATGGCAAACCGCAGCTACACCAAACGGTACAACATCGCGCAGATCCAGGACGAGGGCGAAATTTCGGGTACGGAAGGTGCCCGGCTCGACCGTTCGTACCGGATTTACCCGGGCGGATTCACCACACCGTTCCATGAACTCGAGTACTTTGTGCCGAGCGAAGTTGGACTGGCCGCCGTCGAGGCCGTCCAGGACCTGATCCGAACCAAACACCCTGACCAAAAATACCCCGTGGAGGTTCGCTGGGTGAAGGCCGATGAAGGCTACATGTCGCAGTTCCAGGGACGTGACACCACCGTCATCACCCTGACCACCGAACCCGGGACCGACTACTGGCAGTTCTTCCGTGATGCCGATACGGTGCTGCAGGAATTTGAGCCACGAGCGCACTGGGGAAAGATCCACTTTATGACCAGGAGCCGCTTGGAACGCCTCTACCCGGAGCTAGACACCTTCATCCAGATACGTCGCGAGTTCGATCCGCGCGGCATATTCCTCAACGACCACACCCGCGCCCTTGTAAGTTAATTGGCAGCCCCTGAAGGTCCGCCGCGTAAACGCCCACTATCAGGAGTAGAGGGGTCGGTGTTGCGTTAGGGTGGGACACGAAGGCCTCCTGGGTGGGCAGCGGTTCTTAGACAGCTCCACTCCACACCGGGAGGCCTTCGTCATGGCGGAAATCTATGCCGTGTTCTCACACGACTTCAACCAATGTCCCTGGGTGGGCAGTACGTCTGGCCGCTACGTCGGCATCGCGTCACGCTACGCAATTTTTTGGGCCCCGGGCTCTTCCGAAACCCCGGAATCCCGGGCTTGACTTCTCTCGGGAGCGTCAAAAACCTGCTCGGCGTGACACGGTTCCTCCTCAGGCCCACCTCCGTCAGCTCATCCGCTCCGCCAGGGACACGATGATTCCCTCCGGACCGCGCACGTAGGCCATTCGCCAGGCACCCTCGTACTGGCCGATGCCACCGACCAGCCCATACCCCTCCGCAGCCAGCCGATCGACCCGCGCCTGAAGATCGTCGACTTCGAAGGACAAGCTGCGCAGTCCTAGTTCGTTGGCCATGGCGGCAGGCGATCCCGGCTGGGGGTCCGGCCTGACGAAGCTGGAAAGCTCCACGCCGGTTCCTCCGTCAGATGTTCTCAACATGACGATCTCCGTACGGGAATCCGGGATCGCTGTGACCGTGTCGATGAAATCGCCCTCCACGAACGTCCGGCCTTCGACTTCGAGCCCGAGTCCGACGAAGAACGCCGTCACCTTATTGAGGTCCCGAACCGTGACACCGACATGGTCGAACCGCATGATGCGCGACATGGGAAAAGCCTCCAGATCTTCGTTTGCGCGGCCCCGGATGGAGCCCACAGCGGACTCTACGGCGGATTCACGTGGAGAGAAAGAGCTCTGTTCAGGTGGGGATCCTGTTCCGCCCGACTGCGGGAGGAGTTTCGGCACGCTCACCGGTGAGTGGGCGCCCCGTGCGTAGGCTGGGGGAGTGGCCATGCATAAGAGTCAGCTCAGCCTGGACCGGTCTGAAGCGGTGCGGTTGGTGCGAGGGCTTTTTCCTTCGTTCACCGAATCAGAGGTCACAGCGGTCGAGAGTACCGGGACGGTCAACTACCTGTATCGGGCGGGAACCCGCACCGCCGTCAGGTTCCCGATGCACGGCGGCGACGCTCACGAGGTCCGCGCAGTCCTCCTAGCGGAACACGCCGCAATGCTCGAGTTCGCCGCAGCGAGCACGGTGCCGTCTCCGTTGCCAGTTGCGATTGGTGACCCCGGCAGGGATTATCCATTGCCGTGGTCTGTCCAAACGTGGATCGAGGGCGAGATTGCGACCCCAGGCTCGGTCGCGTCATCCACATCGTTCGCGTTGGACGTCGCAGCGCTCATCGGGAGCCTTCGGCAGGCGGATACTAAGGGTCGCTCATTCTCCGGCGAGGGCCGCGGTGGGGAACTGACAGCGCACGACGGGTGGATCGCGCATTGCCTGCAACGAAGCGAAGGACTCTTGCCGGTGGATCGGCTCCGCCGGGCCTGGGGATCGTTCAGATCACTGCCTCGTCTAGGTGACGACGTGATGTGCCATAAGGATCTCATTCCCGGAAATGTGATCCTTAGGGACGGTCGCCTCGCGGGGATCCTGGACACTGGTGGCTTCGGCCCTGCTGACCCGGCGCTCGACCTCGTTGCCGCCTGGCACATGCTTGACTTCCCACGACGGGAAACCCTGCGAACCAGCCTCGCGATCGGGGACCTTGAATGGAGGCGGGGCGCCGCTTGGGCCTACCAGCAGGCAATCGGGCTCGTCTGGTACTACGCCGAATCGAATCCCACAATGAGCGCACTTGGGCGGAGCACGCTGATTCGCCTGCTCACGGATCCGATCCTGGGGTTGTAGAACGGATGCCGCCGGACATCTTGTGCCATGTCAGACTGAACCCATGTGTCCCCGTTCCGTGAAGCCGCCCACTCTGTCCCTCAGCGCAGAGTCCGAGAGCGCAGAATCAGACAGCGTAGCCGGCGGCGACCCGAAATCGTCGGGCGGTGCAAGCCCGACGCCGTCGAGCCGCGTACGCCGCCACCTCGCCTTGAGACTCGACGACGGCTGGCTCAAGTTCCAGACGCGTCTCGCAATCCGGCGCGGTCGGGTGGAGACCGTCATCCCTTACACCGGTTACGGCACCACTTCCTGGGTCCGGGTATTGGCGCGTGTCGTCCGCAGTGACGCGCGGGACACCGGGTCCGGTGCTCAGGCAAACGGGCTCAACCCATTGCAGGAAGGAATGCGCGGCTGGCGCAATTTCACGAGCGCGCCCGTGGCACACGCCGCCGTGCGCGTGACCATCGCAGGCACCGATCATGACGTCGAAGCGGACCGTGGAGGCGTGGTTGACGCGCGTATCCCGGTAGCCCTTGACGCCGGTTGGCACACAATCACGCTGCAATCCGGGGAATCCAGGATCGTGGAGGCGCCCGTGCAGATCGTCGCTGACGACACAGACTTCGGCGTCGTCTCCGACATCGACGACACCGTGATGGTCACGGCGCTTCCCCGCCCGTTCCTGGCCGCTTGGAACACTTTCGTACTCGACGAACACGCGAGGACGCCGACGCCGGGCATGGCTGTGCTGTACGAACGGATCGTCAGGACGGTGCCCGCGGCACCCGTGGTGTACCTGTCGACCGGAGCCTGGAACGTCGCACCGACGCTGTCGCGCTTCCTGTCCCGCAATCTGTATCCTGCCGGCCCCAAGCTTCTCACCGACTGGGGTCCCACCCCGGACCGCTGGTTCCGCAGCGGCCAGGAGCACAAGCGGACCTCCCTGGAACGTCTCGCGGCGGAGTTCCCCGGTGTCAAGTGGTTGCTGGTTGGTGACGACGGACAGCACGACGAGGCCATCTACGCCGAGTTCGCCCAACGCCATCCGCAGAACGTCAGGGCCATCGCGATCCGCCAGCTATCGGTCGGTGAGGCGGTGCTCGCGGGCGGACGGTCGAAGTCCGGGGGTCAACCCACCCCGGGTGTCCCCTGGATCTACTCTCCGGACGGTGCAGGGATGTCCGCCCAGCTCGAGCAGCTGGGCATCATCCGGCGCAGCCTCCGGTCCCCTATAGTTGGCAATTAGCGCCGCGCGTACCATTAGCTCAACCCTTCCATCATCATCATCTGGAGGTTGACGTGACAACTGCAATTATTGGAACCGGAAACATCGGGTCCCGGGTCGCCCGAAACCTTGTCCAAGGCGGCGAGCCAGTTGTTTTGGCAGCCCGAGATCAATCCCATGCTGAAGCGTTGGCAGCTGAGCTGGGTTCGTTGGCGAGTTCGGCGAGCGTCGCCGATGCGGTGTCACAGGCTGACGCCGTCGTGATGGCCGTGTGGCTGGACACCGAGAAGGAACTAGTCTCCCAATTGTCAGCAGCACTGGTCGGCAAAGTCGTGATCGACCCGACCAACCCGATCGGGCCTGATGGCCACGGCGGTTTTACCACTACGCTGCCGGAGGGCCAATCGGCGGCCTCGATCGTGGCAGCCCTTCTTCCAGCCGGTGCGTACTTGGTGAAGGCCTTCGGTACGTTGGGTGCTGACGCGCTGGGGTCGGCAGCCAACCGGCCGGACGAGCGGGCTGTTCTGTTCTACGCCACTGACGACGACGCGGGGGCCGAAACCGCGGAGCGGCTCATCAGTGCTGCTGGCTTTGATCCGGTCAAAGCCGGGGGAATCGATGCGGCCGGCAGATTGGAGCTGATGCGAGGCGATCTTCACCAGAATGGCGGCCTTGGTGGACGGCTTTTGAACGTTGACGAGGCGCGCGCCGCCCTCTAAGGCAGGTCGATCGCGGCAGCTTGCACAGAGAAGGCCCTCCGAACTGCGGAAACGCAGGATCGGAGGGCCTTCGCCAAGCCAGGGGTCAGACGAAAACGGAAAGCAGCAGTACGAATGCGAATCCGACGACGGAAATGATGGTTTCCATGACCGACCAGGTCTTGATTGTTTGCCCCACTGTCATCCCGAAGTATTCCTTGACCAGCCAGAAACCGGCGTCGTTGACGTGGGAGAAGAACAGCGATCCGGCACCGATGGCAAGCACAACCAGCGCAAGCTGGGCAGGCGACAGACCGGTCGCGAGGGGTGCGATGATTCCGGCGGCCGTCACCGTAGCAACGGTGGCCGAGCCGGTGGCGAGGCGAATCAGCACTGCGATGATCCATCCCAGCACGAGGGCCGACAGGCTGGCCGCTACCGCGATCTTGGCGATCGCGGTTCCGGTGCCGCCGTCGACGAGCACCTGCTTGAAACCGCCGCCCGCGCCGACGATGAGCATGACCCCGACAATCGGCAACAGGCTCTCGCCGATTTTCTTGGTCAGGGTGGAGGCGGAGAAGCCCACCCGGGTACCGAAAGTCACCATGGCCAGAAGGACCGCCACGAGCAGCGCAAAGACCGGATCGCCGATGAAGTCGAGCAAGGGCCGCAGGGCGGCGTTCTTGTCCATCCAAATGTCTGCTCCGGCTTTGATCAGCATGAGCACCAGCGGCGACAGTAGGGTCACCAGGGTCCAGGCGAAGGACGGGCTCCTGGTTGCTTGCGGATCCTGTGCTTTACCTGCGGGGGCGTCGCCGCGCGAACTGGCGGCTTTCGCGCCAGGGCCTTGGGAACTGTCCGGCCGGGCGTTCGCGCCTGCCCCAACGGTGACGGCCAAGCCGGCACCCGCAGCTCCGATCGGTACCATCCGTGCGGCGAGACGGCCAAAGAGGGGACCTGCGATGATGACGGTGGGAATGGCTATGAGCAGGCCGAAGGCAAGAGTCACACCAACATTGGCATGCAGGATGCCGATCGCGGCCAACGGGCCCGGGTGCGGCGGGATGAACCCGTGGAGCACGGACAAGCCTGCCAAGGCCGGAATGCCAAGGCGCATCGCCGGGCCCTTGGAACGGTGCACGGCCAGCATCACGACGGGTATGAGCAGCACGAGCCCGATCTCGAAAAACATGGGGATGCCGATGATGCCTGCGATGAGTGCCATCTTCCACGGGAGCGTTGCGGGCCGCCCATGAAGAAGCGTGTCCACGATCTTGTCCGCACCGCCGGAATCGGCCAAGAGCTTTCCTAGCATGGCTCCCAATGCAATGAGCACGCCGACATAGCCCAGCACCCCGCCAACGCCGTTTTCGTAGGACGTGGTCACCTTGTCCAACGCGATACCCGAGGCTATACCCACGAAGAGGGCGCCGATGCTGAGTGCCAGGAAAGCGTGCATCTTTACCCAGACGATCAGCAAGACGACTATCGCGATGCCGATGGCCGCCACCACAAGCACTTGGGTGTCATGGCCGGTCCACGGTTGATGCATCGCGTCCGTCGTGGCGTCTGTGGCGACTCCGGCGAAGGGTCTGTTAAGGATGGAGATTCCGTTCATGGTTCTCGTCCTGTTCCGCTCGGCCGCAGGCCGAACTTGTCCAAGATTTGTTGGGCAATCACTCCTGGAGCTGGACCAACGTCGATCCGGATTCCTGGCTCATCCGGGGACAGTTCCTCAAGGTCCGCGAACTGACTCCCCAACATACTGGCGGGCATGAAATGGCCGTGTCGTTCGGCCAGCCGTGCGCTGATGGTCCCGGGCGTCCCGGACAGAAAAACGAAGACGACACCTGAACCTCGGCGATTGATGATGTTTCGATAAGACCGCTTGAGCGCCGAACAAGTAATGACGCCGTTTTCCCCATGATCCAGCCTCCGGTCGACCCACTCGGCAACCTTCTCCAGCCAGGGATATCTGTCCTCATCCGTGAGCGGATGTCCCGCTGCCATCTTGTCGATGTTTGTTTGGGGATGCAAGGCATCGCCTTCTTCGAAGGCCCAGCCAAGCCGCCCCGCAAGGAGGGCGGCGACCGTGGACTTGCCGGAGCCGGAAACACCCATCAAAACCAGCACAACCGGTTCGACCAAAGCACGCGTCGCAAAGTCCAGAGGGTCCATGGAGCCCATCTTGGCAGCACGTTGGCCTCTGAGCCATAGCGAATCGCAGCTGATTTCCCGGCGGCCAAGGCCGGAAATGCTTCCATCAAGCGCATATAGGAAGCATACTGATGATCTACTCAATGAGGAGGGTCATGTCAGCAGTGAAAGGTGCAACAAGCGACACCATCGAAACCGACATCCCCGGCCGGATGGATCGGCTGCCGTGGTCCAGATGGCATTGGATGATCGTCATCGGCCTCGGCACCGTCTGGATCCTGGACGGACTGGAGGTCACGATCGTCGGCGCCATTGGGGACAGCCTCACGCAGCCGAATGGCGGCCTCGGCATGTCCACAGCGGACATTGGCGTCGCGGCCGCGGTCTATGTAGCGGGCGCCTGCGTCGGGGCCCTCGTTTTTGGGCATCTCACGGACAGGTTCGGGCGGAAGAAGCTCTTCCTGCTTACCCTCGGGCTGTATCTGCTTGCCACGGTGGCCACGGCGTTTTCCCTCAACCCGATGTGGTTCTTCATTTGCCGCTTCTTCACCGGTGCGGGCATTGGCGGAGAGTATGCGGCGATCAATTCCGCGATAGACGAGCTCATCCCGGCAGCACGTCGCGGCGTCGTGGATTTGGCCATCAACGGCTCTTTCTGGCTCGGCACGGCGTTCGGCGCCTCGCTTTCAGTGCTGTTGCTCAACCCGAGCATCTTCGCGCCGGGCATTGGCTGGCGTCTCGCCTTCGGCCTGGGAGCGTTTCTCGGCCTGCTGATCCTGCTTGTGCGGCGAAATGTGCCTGAATCGCCCCGTTGGATGTTCATCCACGGACGGGACAAAGAGGCGGATCAGCTCGTGCGCACGATCGAGGACGACGTCGAGGAGGCCACTGGGGAGAAGCTGTCGGCAGTCCACGAGACGCTCAAGGTTCGCCAGCGCAAGTCGATCGGCTTCGGTGTCATCATCAAGACGGCTGTCCAGCGCTACCCGAAGAGGGTCGTCCTGGGCTTGTCGCTCTTCATCGGCCAGGCCTTCCTCTACAACGCGGTGTTCTTCACCTATGCGCTCGTGCTGACGAAATTGCTGAACGTCCCCAGCGACCTTGCCCCATGGACGCTGGTCCCGATCGCCGTCGGCAACTTCCTTGGCCCGCTCGTCTTGGGCCGCTTCTTCGACAGCGTCGGGCGCCGCACGATGATTTCCGGTACCTACATCGCGTCAGGTGTCCTGCTTGCCATCACGGCGTTCGTCTTCGCCAGCGGAGCGCTTGATGCTTTCTGGCTCACCGCCTGCTGGATGGTGATTTTCTTCTTCGCTTCAGCGGGCGCCAGCTCCGCGTATCTGACAGTGAGTGAAATCTTCCCAATGGAGACTCGGGCCATGGCCATCGCGTTCTTCTACGCGGTGGGCACCGGACTGGGTGGCATCATCGGCCCCATCCTGTTCGGTAGGTTCGTGGGAGAGGGAATACAGTCCGTGGCCTTCGGTTATGTCATCGGCGCCGTGCTGATGGTCGCCGCCGGCGTCGTCGAGATCGTGTTCGGAGTTGAGGCCGCAAGACGGTCGCTGGAAGACATAGCTGCCCCGATCACTGCCCAGTCGGAGGGAGTACCGGCCTGACGACGGCTCAGTCCGAGCCCTTGCCGATCTCGGACAGGAGCGGCAATTCTCGAACGGCACGGGAGGCGGCAATCCAGCAAGCTGAAATCACGACGCCGGAGCTCGCCGCGGCGAGTACGGCACCGGTCGGAAGGAACAGGGCCAGAACACCGGCCAGAGCAGCGCCGATCGGGTCGATACCCCACGTGAGGACCCTGCTGGCGGATGAGAATCTTCCGAGGGCTTCGTGGGGAATAAGAAGCTGTTTGAGTGTTTCGGTTCCGGTGATGTTGACCATCACGCACGACGCCCAGAAACCGAGCGAAAGCCCGAGGAGAAGTACGTTCGAGACGACTTGTCCAGGCGTGAGTAAAAGCATGCCGAGGCCTGCGAGGGCTGGGAGCATGAAAGTTGCCATGAGTGCCCGGACAGGCCGAAACCTGTCCCAGACCCAGGGTGCGGCCATCATGGAGAGCAGGCCGATGATTCCGCCGACAGCTCCTGCGATTCCGACCTCGGCCGGCGTCATGGATCCAGTCCGCAGTGCATGTGTGACATAAACCGACTGGATCGCCGCCGTGAATAGGTTGAAATGGGCAATCGACAAGGTGACTGGCCGCATCACGCGATCCCGTACGAGAATTGCGAATCCTGAACCCAGCGACAAGAAGTAGCCCCTGAAAGTGAATGTCTCCGGTGGCGCCTGTCGCTCTTCCCGGATCCGGCCAACCGCCAGCGCTGACACCAAGTACGTGAGTGCATCCGAAATGAAGAGGGCCACAGGTGAGAGCAACTGCAGGAGTATTCCGGCCGTCGCTCCAGCACCAATGTCGCCAGCGGATCTGATTCCCGCGACCCAGGTGTTCGCCGTCGTCAGTTTGGAACGATGGGCGACGCTCGGGAGAAGGGCTGCGAAGGCGCTGTCGTAGAGCCCGGTCAAGCCCGACACCAGGAAAGCCGCAATTACGAGGGCGAGCAGTGAAAGGCTTCCCATGAGAAACAGAACTGCCATCGCGCTGAGGACCAGTGCTCGAAGTCCCGACATCACGGACATGAACCGCGTCCTGCGCACCTTATCGGTCCAGGGTCCCAGCAGCCCGAGAAAGACCACCGTTCCCAGTCCCGCTGCCGTGTTGATCCACGCGACCTCCGAGGCGGAAGAGTCAAGGATCTGGAGCGCCACGATGGGAATCGCGAACAGGGTGAGCTGGCTTCCGAAGAACGATACGGCTTCGCTCCACCACAGTGTGCTGAAATCGCGATTCCAGAGCTTGGCGGAGCTGCGCTCTATTTGATCGGTCACGATAGGTCCCCTGTCCGTGTTTGAGACGCTACAGACACCGCGCTTGCGAAACAAACCAGTCGACCCGATTTTAGCCTCATTGCCAGCACGGCTAGTTGCCAATATTTGGCAATCGGTTGTCAATGCGACACCAAGCTGGCTAGACTCGAGGCGAACGCATGCCCGTGAACGACCACTTGGCGCCATATGCCGCCGTGCGGGCGAAGGGATCCAAAGGAGATTTCCGTGACTGAAACCAATGCCGTGTGGAGCCTGTCCGGTTTCGGCGACGAAGTAGATCCCGATCCCGCGGTCCAGGCTGCCGTACTGCAGGCTCTCGGTGCCAGCCACATCGAAGTGCGCAGCGCGTGGGGCACCAATGTCTCCGAGCTCGAACCGGAAGAGGTTGAGCGGCTCAAGGCCATCCTGGACGGGAAGGGACTGAAGGTTTCCGCGGTCGCGAGCCCCATCGGCAAGATCGACGCCAGTGTTCCCGTGGAACATGAACTCGCCCGGCTGCGCCAGATTATTTCGGTGGCCAAGGGCCTCGATACCAAATACATCCGCATCTTCTCCTTCTACCGGGCCGAAGGGCAGAGCCCGGAAGACATCCGCGACTCAGTGATGGCGCGCCTGACCGCACTCACGAACGAAGCGGCCGCGTCCGGCGTCGTGCTCCTGCACGAAAACGAAAAGGGCATCTACGGCGATACGCCCGAGCGAGTCCTGGACCTCATGGAGACGGTCGATTCCCCTTCATTGCGGGTTGCCTGGGACAGCGCCAACTTTGTCCAGGTGGGCGTCAAGCCCTACACCGAGGGTTACGCCCGGCTGCGCCCGTATCTGGAGTACTTCCAGGTCAAGGATGCGGTGGCCGGTACCGGTGAAGTAGTGCCCGCCGGCGAAGGCGACGGCGAACTGGACGCCACCATCGCCGCACTCAAGGCCGATGGCTTTTCCGGCTTCTTTTCCCTCGAACCTCACCTGGCAAGCACCCACGAACTGGGCGGATTCTCCGGACCCGTAGCCTTCGGCGCCGCCGCGCGCGCCTTCGCGGCACTCGCTGCCAAGAACGGTGTTGCCCTCGCCTGAGGGCCTGTAGGTTCAAAGGAAAGAACTTTCGAGGGAGAAGAATGCCTACAGCAGCAGTCATCGGTTGCGGCGATGTATCGAGCGTGCACTTCGGAGCCATCGCCAAGATGGACGATGTTGAACTCGTGGCGGTCTGCGACACCGACGCCGGGCGCCTCCAGGCGGCAACGGCCGCCCACGGCGTGGCCGGGTACGCGGAATACCTGGAGATGCTCGACGCGGTGAGGCCCGACGTCGTGCATATCTGCACTCCGCACCACCTGCATGCCTCGCTGGCCGCGGACTGCCTTGAGCGCGAAGTCAACGTCATCGTCGAGAAGCCGCTCGCCCACACTCTCCAAGAGGGTCGCCGGCTGGTCGAGGCGGCGGAACGGAGCACGGCGAAGATCGCCGTCTGTTTCCAGAACCGCTACAACGCGACGTCGCAGGCCATGCGGAGACTGCTCGACGACGGCGGGCTGGGCCAGGTTCTGGGCGCCTCGGCAACCGTGATGTGGCACCGGACGGCCGAGTACTACCGGGACAGGCCGTGGCGCGGCACCTGGGCTGAAGGGGGCGGCGGCCTCATGATGAACCAGGCCATCCACACGGTGGATCTGCTCCAGTGGCTGGTAGGCGACGTAACCAAGGTGGAAGGCCACGCCTCCACCCGCTCCCTGGGCGGCGTGATCGAGGTGGAAGACACGGCGGAATTCATTGCCGGGCACTCCAACGGTGCTACCAGCGTCTTCTACGCCACCCTGGCCAACGCCACCAATGCACCTGTGACGCTGGACATCGTGACCGAAAAGGCCACCCTCTGCCTCCGGGGCGACCTCGTTGTCAGCTACGCCGACGGCACCGCGGAAACCATCCTGGAACGTGCCCTGGAATCGGGTGGGCGCGCGTATTGGGGAGTATCCCACGAACTCCTGATCAAGGACTTCTACGCCAAGCTCGGGGACCCTGCTCCGTTCTGGATCAGTCCTGCCGAAGCCGAAAAGTCACTCAGGATCGTCAAGGACATCTATGCCCAGAGCTACCCGGAAATCTCCGGGTACGTGGGCTAACCACGCGGCCTATGAGGGCCCGGAACTAACGGAGGACAAAGTGGCCAAAATCGGCGTGCAGGCAATGATGCTGAAGGGCAGTTTTGCCGAAGACGGAGCGTTTGAAACGCTCCGCAAGGTCAGCGCGATCGGGTACAACGCCGTCGAGATCTCCCAGATCCCGATGACACCGGAAAACGTTGCCGAACTGGACCGCTCCCGCGGCGAACTGGGCATGGACATCGCAGCGCTTTCGGTTGCCATGGAAACGCCCAAGGGTATGCCAGGCGATTCGCTCAAAGACCATTTCGACAAGATCGTGGACGACGCAAAGCGACTCGACACCCGCCTCCTGCGCATTGGCATGATGCCGTTCCCGGCCATGAAGTCGATCGACGCCGCTGTGGACTTCGCGAAGCAAGCCAACGAATACGCCGAAAACCTCCGGGAACACGGCATTGGCCTGTACTACCACAACCACCACATCGAGTTCGCGAAGCTCGACGGCAAGTACATGCTGGACATCATTGCCGAAAACTCTCCGGCCATGGGCATGGAAATCGACGTGCACTGGGTGCAGCGCGGCGGACTGGACCCTGTCCGGACCCTGGCCAAATACGCCGGACGCACTGCCATGGTGCACCTGAAGGACTACCGGATCGGCGAGCTGCCGGAGTTGGCCTTCGGGCTCCTCGAAACGGGGGACATCGCAGGCTTCATGGCCGAGTTCAAGAACGTGGTCCAGTTCGCCGAAGTGGGTGAAGGCAACCTTGACTTCCCATCCATCATTCCCGCGGCCCAGGCCGCCGGCGCCGAGTACTTGCTCGTGGAGCAGGACGAGCTCTACGGCCGCACGGTGTGGGAAGCGCTGCAGACTTCCTACGACAACCTCGTGGCCATGGGCCACGCCGACCTCTTCTAATCCCACTACAACGGAGATCCACTCATGAGCAAGAAAGTACGCCTAGGCATCATCGGCCTGGGCCAGCAGGGCGGCACGTACGCCAAGTTCATCACTGACGGAATGGTCCCGAACATGGAGATCGGCGCTATCTGCGACACCGATCCCGGAAAGAAGGAACTGGCAGCCTCCCGGTACCCCGATGCGCCTTTCTACGACGACTACATCGCCATGCTTGAAAGCGGCGACGTCGATGCGATCGTCACGTGCGTGCCGCATTACCTGCACCCGGAAATGGGCATCGAATCGCTCAAGCGCAATATCCACGCCCTCGTGGAGAAGCCCGCAGGCGTCTACACCAAGCAGGTCAAACGGCTCAATGAGTTCGCGGCCTCCAAACCCGGGCTTTCCTTCGGGATCATGTTCAACCAGCGCAACAACCCGCTGTACAAGAAGCTGAAGGAGATCGTCGACAACGGCGAGATCGGGGCTATCCGCCGCACCAACTGGATCATCACCAACTGGTGGCGTCCGCAGGGCTACTACAACTCCAGCGAATGGCGGGCCACGTGGGGCGGCGAAGGCGGGGGCGTCCTGGTCAACCAGGCACCACACCAGCTTGACCTGTGGCAGTGGATCTGCGGCGTTCCGAAGTCCGTCTACTCCAAGGTGGCGTACGGATTCCGCCGGGACATCGCCGTCGAAGACGAGGTCACCGCCGTCGTGGACTACGGCAACGGCGCCACCGGCGTTTTCGTGACGGCCACGCACGACCTCGTGGGCACGGACCGCTTCGAGATCCTGGGCGACCAGGGCAAGATCGTGGTGGAAAACAGCAAGACCGCCACGGTGACCCGCCTGGTCAAGCCCGAGCGCGAGCTCAGCGACGGAATGGACATGGACGATGTCCGCAAACTCTTCATGGGCGAATTGAAAGCCGAGGACTACTACACCACCGAGGTCATCGAGTTCGAGTCGGCCTGGGGCGGACAGCACGCGGGCGTCCTGGAGAACTTCGCGGCCAACATCCTGGACGGCACTCCTTTGTTGGCGCCCGGCTCGGACGGCATCAAGGGCGTCCGCCTGGCCAACGCCATCCACCTGTCGAGCTGGACCGGCAGGGAAGTCTCCCTCGACTTCGACGAAGACGAGTACATGCGCGAGCTGAACAAGCGCATCAGCGAAGAAGGCAAGTTCGCGGAACGTTCCTAGTTAGCGGGGCACCTCAGCAGGACACTCAAGCAGGACGGTCGCCGGCCGAAGGGATGGCAACCGTCCTGCTTTTGTTGCCATGCCGGATTACGATGGAGCCGTGACTGAAGCGACGAACTCCGGAGCAGTAACCTCCCCCGCCAAGCGTGGACGCGGGGAGAAATCCTCGCCCACCATCTACGACATCGCGAGGCTCGCGGGAGTCAACCCGTCCACGGTTTCGCGCGCGCTGAGCAAGCCGGGCAGGGTCAGTGCGAAGACCCAGAAAATCATCGAGGACGCCGCCGAACAGCTGAACTACCGGGTCAACCCCTTCGCCAGGGCACTTCCCACGGGCCGCACCCAGACGATCGGACTGATTGTCGCGGACATCACCAACCCGACGTTCTTCGATATCATCCGGGGCGCGGAAACCACAGGGTCTGCCCGGGACTACACCCTGGTGCTTGCCGAGTCCGCAGAGTCGCCTGAAACCGAGCTCGTTGCGGCCCGCAGGATGTTGAGCACGGTGGATGGCCTCATTTTGGCGAGTCCGCGCATGGACGACGAAAAGATCCTGGCCTTGGCCGCGGACAAGCCAGTGGCCGTGATCAACCGCGAAATAGAGGGAGTCCCGTGCGTGGTCCCCGACGTCAACAAAGGCATTAGCCAAGCCGTGCGGAGCCTCGCCGCCAATGGCCACCAGGAGCTCGCGTACGTTGCCGGGCCGCCGCAGTCGTGGATGTCGAGCCGCCGCTGGGAAGGCGTCCAGGCTGCCTGCGATTGGTACAAGTTGGGAGCGGTCCGCTTGGAATCGTCCAAGCCAACCGTCGACGGCGGCCGCCAAGTAGCGCGCGACGTCCTGGCGAGCGGCGCGACGGCGGTCATCACCTACAACGATCTCCTCGCCATCGGCCTCATGCAGGAGCTCCAGGCCGCCGGGATGCACGTTCCCGACCAGATCAGCATTGTGGGCTTCGACGACATCTTCGGGGCAGACTTCACGACCCCGCCGCTCACCACTGTCAGGTCGCCGTTGGGGGAGTGCGGTTCCCGCGCTGCCACCCTCCTGCTGGACATGTTGCTGGGCCAGGACGGGCCCGCGGAAGCCGTCCGGGTGGACACGGAGCTCGTGGTGCGCGGTTCAAGTGGGCGGTTGATCGCGTAGCTTCAAGCGATCCGGCGGATGGGTTGCAACGGGATGGCAATAGTTGGCAACCGGTTGACAGATCGGTTCTTCGGGCTGAAAATTGACCTATGTCACAGTCGATCGCAGCCAATCCTGACCGGCTCCTGCCCGCGGATCCCGGGACGCGCAGCATTGCGCACTCCCTGCTGGAGCGCGTCCAGGACCTGCCCATCATCTCTCCGCACGGCCACGTTGACGCCGCCGTCATCGAGCACAACACCCCGTTCCCTGATCCGGCCGCGCTCCTCGTCAGCCCGGACCACTACGTCACCCGGCTGATCCACGCCAGCGGAGTCCCCATGGACAGACTGCTCTCGGAAAGCGCCAACCCGTCCGAATCGCGTGAGATCTGGCGGACTTTCGTCCAGGCCTGGCCCCTCTTCGAGGGTACGGCGTCCGGATATTGGCTGCGCACGCAGTTCGAGAGCGTGTTCAAGCTGGGCGCGGATCTCGGCGAGATGTCTGCCGACGCCAGCTACGACGCCATTGCCGCCAAGCTCGTCGAGCCCGACTTCCGTCCCCGCCAGCTCTTCAAGGACTTCAACATCGAGGTCCTGGCCACCACGGACGATCCGCTGGACAGCCTGGCGAGTCACAAGGCGATCGCCGAGGATCCTTCGTTCAACGGCCGCGTGCTTCCGACCTTCCGTCCGGATGCCTACCTGAACATCGCGCACCCGGCGTGGAGTGCCAACGTGGAGAGGCTTGTCGATTCCGCCGGCGACGGGACCACCGGCTACGCCGGCTACATCAAGGCCCTGGAAAACCGCCGTCGTTATTTCGTGGACCATGGCGCGGTCTCCGCGGACCACGGCGTCCTCACCCCGGCAACGCTCAAGCTGGACCGGGCCGAAGCCGAGCGGATCTTCGAATTGGCGCGCGCCGGCAAGGCCACGGCCGAGGACCGCAACACCTTCGAGGCCCACATGATGTACCAGATGGCCAGGATGTCGGTCGAAGACGGCCTGGTCATGACGATCCACCCGGGTTCATTCCGCAACCACCACCAGCCCACCTTCGAGGCGTACGGAGCGGACACCGGCCACGACATCCCGTTTGCCACGAACTACACCGAAGCCATCCGCCCCCTGCTCCAGGACTTCGGCACGGCCAAGGACTTCCACCTGGTGCTGTTCACCCTGGACGAGACGGTGTTCTCCCGCGAACTGGCCCCGCTGGCAGGCTTTTACCCCTCTGTGTACCTTGGCGCGCCGTGGTGGTTCCTCGACGCACCGGACGCCATGCTCCGCTTCCGCTCCGCCGTCACCGAAACGACCGGTTTTTCGCGGTCCTCGGGCTTCATCGACGACACCCGCGCATTCTGCTCCATCCCTGCGCGGCACGACGCCTCCCGCCGGATCGAAGCGTCCTTCCTCGCCCGCCTCGTGGCCGAGCACCGTGTCAGCGAAGACCGAGCCCATGAAATCATCGTCGACGTCGTCGACTCCTCACCCCGAAGGGTCTTCAAGCTGTGAGCAACGAACCCGGGCAAACTGCGGATCTTCCCCGCTTGAGCCGTGCCATCAAGCCAATCGGCAAAGCCCCGGTGCGCATTGTGCACATGGGACTGGGAGCCTTCCACCGCTCCCACCAGGCCTGGTACACCCAGCATGCAGGCGACGCGGCTGAGTGGGGCATCGCAGCCTTCACCGGCCGCCGCCCGGATGCAGCAGAGGTCCTCGCCGCACAGGACGGCCTGTACACCGTCGTGGAACGCTCGGACGCAGGAGACTCCTTCGAAGTCATCGGCAGCATAGTCGAGGCCGTCGACGGTGCCGACGTCGAGCGTTTCGTCGACCGTGTCGCCGCGCCGCTGACTTCGCTCATCACGCTCACCATCACCGAGGCTGCTTACCGGATCGGGTCGGACGGGAAGCTGGACAACCAAGCGCCCGACGTCGTCGCGGACCTCGCCGTCCTCGCCGGCGGTTCTGCTTCCGGCAAGCCGACGACGCCGCTGGGCAGGCTCGTGCTGGGCCTCGCAGCGCGCCGCGACGCCGACGCCGGTCCCCTCGCCGTGGTTTGCTGCGACAACCTCTCCAGCAACGGGACCGTCGCCAGGAGCGCCGTGCTGGGGATGGCCAAGGCGTTCGACGCCGGACTCGCCGCCTGGATCGACGCCAACGTCAGCTTTGTCAGTACCTCTGTTGACCGCATCACGCCGCGGACGACGGACGCCGACATCGACGCCGTCGCTGCCGCGTGCGGCTACCGCGACGAATCGCCCGTGGTCGCCGAGCCTTTCCGCAACTGGGTGCTCAGCGGGGACTTCCCCGCGGGGCGACCGCACTGGGAGGACGCAGGCGCCGTTTTCGTGGACGAGATCGAGCCGTACGAGAACCGCAAGCTGTGGCTTCTCAACGGCGCACACTCCCTCCTCGCTTATGCCGGCCAGTTGCGCGGACACAAGACCGTGGCAGAAGCCCTCGCGGACGATTTCTGCCGACGGGCAGTGGAGGACTTCTGGGACGAGGCCGCTTCCAACCTGCCGGGTGAGGACCTGCGGATCCCCGAGTACCGGGCTGCCCTGCTGGAGCGTTTCGGCAATTCCCGGATCGCCCACCATCTGGCCCAGATAGCCATGGATGGCAGTGCCAAGCTGCGCATGCGGGCGCTGCCTGTACTCCGGGCCGAGCGCGCCGCCGGCCGAAGCGGCCAGGCCGCTGCCCGGATGATCGCGGCCTGGACTGCCTACACCGCCACGGCTACAGGCCTCCAGGACCCGCAAGCGGCAGACATTGCCGCCGCGAACCTCCTGCCCGGCCGTGCACGGCTCGAGGCCCTGCTCGGCCTCGTTGATCCCGACTTGGTTGCCGACGCGGGGATCGTGGACCTCGTTGAACGTTTGGCCGAGTCCTTTGCGGCCGCTGGCAACCTTAGGTAGTCCGCAGGCACTCTCGACGGCGCCCGTTGCCTTCCCCGTGAAGGCGGCGGGCGCCGTCGTTTAGGCCCCGATACATGAGCGAGCGTTCGCCGGATATTCGATATATGTGAGCGAGCGTTCGGCGCAACCGACGCTCGCTCACGTATGTGGGGTTTTCTCCTGACGCTCGCTCACGCATGTGGCATTTTTCCCCGACGGACGCTGGATTCCCATTGACGCGGAAATGTTTCATGGAAACATTTGGCAACCGCTTGCCTAACGGTTGCCGAGGTGACTAGAATTACATCAAGCTTCAACTAATTCAGGCCTGATTCGACCGAAGCCTTTCCATCATCGCAAGCCGGAACATGGGGTACCGGCAAGGGTAAAGGAGCCCGCAATGAACAAGCTCAGCAAACTCAGCATCGTAGGCTATGGGGCTGGCGACGCCGCCAACAACCTGGCCTTCACTACTGCCACCATGTTCCTGCTCGTCTACTACACCGACGTCGCAGGCATTTCCGCGGCGGCCGCCGGGACCCTGTTGCTTACCGTCAGGATCTTCGACGCTTTCGCTGACGTCTTTGCTGGACGGTTGGTTGACCGCGCGTACAGCAAGCGCTTTGGAAAATTCCGCCCATTCATCATGTTCGGCTCCATCCCGCTGCTGCTCCTGAGTGTCGCAGCCTTCTCCATTCCGCAGATTGGCGAAACGGGGATGTTGCTCTACGCCTACGTGACGTACGCCGCCCTCGGGCTGGCCTACTCGTTGGTGAACATCCCCTACGGTTCGCTGGCCGGCGCGATGACGCAAGATCCGGGGGAGCGGGCAAAACTGGGCTCGGCCCGCATGGTCGGCGCCCTTATGGTCAGTTCCGCGCTGGGTATCTTCGTGGCACCGCTGATCAGGCCCGGCGCCAACCTGCAGTCCACGTTCACCATCATTACCCTGGTCTTCGTCGTGATCGGCGCAGCGCTGTACTTCTTCACATTCCTCACCGCCAAGGAGCGCGTTCACCGGGCGGTCCCCAAGGTTTCCTTCAAGCAAAGCATGGCGACACTCAAGACCAACCGTCCGTTGCTCATGCTGTGCCTGAGTTCCTTCCTGTTCCTGACCGGCTACATGGCGCTGTCCTCGGTGCAGCTGTACTACTTGCGTGACGTACTCGGCCGGCTGGATCTCTACGCCGCCCTCGCGATCGTCCAGCTGGTGGTGACATTTGCCCTCGCTCCGCTCATGCCACGGCTGGTCCGGAACTTCGGCAAGAAGACCATTTACGTGGCTGCCGGGGTCCTCGCGATCATCGGTGGCGCAATCGTCTTCTTCGCTCCGGCCGCCATGGTCTGGGTCGGGTTCTCCGGTCTGCTCTTGAGCATGCTGGGCGTCATGGCCGTCAATATTGTGGTGTGGGCCCTGGAGGCTGACACGGTCGAATACGGCGAATGGAAGACCGGTGTCCGGACTGAAGGCATCACCTATGCGCTGTTCTCCTTCACCCGCAAGACGGGCCAGGCCGTCGGCGGAGCCCTTGCTGCATACGCACTCGCGGCGGGCGGCTATAAGTCGGGCACTGCGCACAGCACCGAATCCCTGCAGGCCATCCAATTTGCCGCAGGTGCGTTGCCGGCCGTCATGACCATCCTCGCGATCGTCGTCATGGCCAAATACAAGCTGAGCGACGCGTTCCATGCGCAGATTTTGGGCGAAATCAAAGCCCGCCGTTCCCTCGAAAGTTCCGGCGCCGAGCCAATCGGCGGGGGAGGCGCTGCCGGGAATCCTCCCGGTCGAGCGGTCGCGGAAACCTCGCCGGTGACCGGTGGATCGGGAAATATCTCGACGAAATAATACTGCAACCGGTTGCCAATAATTGTCATCCATCCTAAGATCGTCTTTACCCGCCCTGTGGTGCACGTCGCATCCGGGCCAGGCCAGCCCTCGATCAGCAACCCTGAAAGGACCAGCTGTGAAAATCATTGCCGCTGAAGTCTTCGTGACCAGCCCCACCCGGAACTTCGTGACCTTGCGGATCACCACCGAGGACGGCGTGACCGGCATCGGCGACGCGACCCTGAACGGCCGTGAACTCGCCGTGGCCGCGTACCTGAAGGAACACGTTGCGCAGCTGCTGATCGGCAAGGACCCGCACCGCATCGAGGACACCTGGCAGTTCCTCTACCGCTCCTCGTACTGGCGCCGTGGTCCGGTCACCATGGCCGCGATCGCCGCCGTCGACATGGCGCTGTGGGACATCAAGGGCAAAGTGGCCGGGCTGCCGGTCTACCAGCTCCTGGGCGGTGCCTCCCGTAACGGGCTGCGCGCGTACGGCCACGCCTCGGGCGCGGACATCCCTTCCTTGTTCGACTCGGTCCGGGAGCACCTGGAGCTGGGTTACAAGTCGATCCGCATCCAGACTGCCATCCCGGGCATCAAAGCCGTGTACGGCGTGGCCGCACAGGCGCAGGCCTCGGGTGAGCGCTACGACTACGAGCCAGCCGGTCGCGGTGCGTTCCCACAGGAAGAGGACTGGGACACGCGCGCCTACCTGCGCCACCTGCCCACCGTCTTCGAAGCGGTTCGGAATGAATTCGGCCCGGAAATCCCGCTACTGCACGATGGCCACCACCGCATGACCCCCATCCAGGCTGCCAAGCTCGGCAAGGCCCTGGAACCGTACGACCTGTTCTGGCTCGAAGACTGCACCCCGGCCGAAAACCAGGAAGGGCTGCGCCTGGTCCGCCAGCACACCACAACACCGCTGGCCATCGGCGAAATCTTCAACACGGTCTATGACTTCCAGACGCTCATCAAGGAACAGCTCATCGACTACGTCCGCGCCGCGTCGACGCACTTCGGCGGAATTTCGCCGCTGAAGAAGGTGATGGACTTCGCCGCCCAGTACCAGATCAAGTCCGGTTTCCACGGCCCCACCGACATTTCGCCCGTCGGTTTCGCCGCGCAGCTCCACGTGGGCCTGGCCATCCACAACTACGGCATCCAGGAGTACATGCAGCACTCAGACAAGACCAACACGGTCTTCGAGCAGTCCATGACCTTCACCGACGGCTATCTGCACCCGGGCGACAAGCCGGGCCTCGGCGTCGAATTCAACGAAGAAGCCGCCAACTCCTTCCCGTACCAGCAGGCCTACCTGCCCTACAACCGACTCGTGGACGGCACCGTCCATGACTGGTAGGAGCGTCGCCACGGCCGGCGACCCCATCGCCGGAGGGAACAAGCCGCGGCGCATCGTGGTGATGGGCGTCTCAGGTTGCGGCAAGACCACCATCGGGGACCTCGTGGCCCGGGCGCTGGGAGTTCCGTTCCTCGACGGCGATTCCCTCCACCCGGTGGAGAACGTTGCCAAAATGGCCGCCGGAACCCCGCTGACCGATGAAGACCGCTGGCCCTGGCTCGCGACCGTGGGCACCGAACTCGCCAACGCGGGCGACGGCGGGCTGGTTCTCGCGTGCTCTGCCCTCCGGCGCAGCTACCGGGACGCCATCCGCGAGAAGGCACCCGACACGGTTTTCCTGCACCTTCATGGCAGCAAAGAGGTGCTGAGGGAACGGACAGAGGGCCGTTCCGGCCACTTCATGCCGCCCGCGCTGCTGGACTCACAGCTCGCCACGCTGGAACCGCTCGACGCCGACGAGGCCGGGTTCGTCGTCGACATCGCCGTACCGGTCAGCGAGGTGGTCGCGGAGGCGCTCGCCGGGATTGCCGCCGTCGCAGGCTCCGAAGCTACGGCGGGGCACACCCGCGCCGGCGCCGTGGGCACCCAGGCGCGGCAGTTCGACGTCGACCTCCAGTCGGCGCCGTTCAACCTCGACGACGACGCCGTTGCCTGGGTGGACTCCACCATCCGAGGCATGAGCCTCGAGGAAAAAATCGGGCAGCTCTTCATCAACCACAACAACGATTACTCCCCGGAGTACCTCGACGGCGTGCTGGAGAACTATCACGTCGGCGGGATGAGGTACCGGCCGGGCCCGTCCGCCGCAGTCCAGGAACACATCCGTTATGCCCAGTCCAAAACACGCATCCCGCTCCTGGTCGCCTCCAACCCGGAAATGGGCGGAGCTGGAAGCTGCGACGACGGAACCTTCGTGTCGACCCACCTGCAGGCCGGTTCCCACCCGGACAAGTCCATTGCCAGGAAAATGGGCCAGGTGGCCGGAGTGGAAACCGCGGCTTTGGGCTGCAACTGGGCGTTCGCGCCGATCGTGGACATCCACTACAACTGGCGCAACACGGTCATCTCCACCCGGGCGTTCGGCAACACACCGGAAATCGTGGTGGAGCGCGCCAAGGAGTACTTCGACGGCATCAGCGAATCTCCCACCGTCTGCGCCATCAAGCATTTCCCCGGCGACGGCGTGGACGAACGCGACCAGCACGTGGTCACGTCGTACAACACGCTCGGGTACGCGGAGTGGAATTCCAGCTACGGACACGTATACCGGGAGATGATCGGCCACGGGGTCCAATCCATCATGGTCGGACACATCGGGGCTCCTGAGCTCACGCGGCATTTCCGGCCGGGGACTGAAGACCGGGATATCCTGCCCGCCACCCTTGCTCCGGAGCTACTGCAGGACCTGCTCCGTGGCGAGCTCGGCTTCAACGGACTGATCCTCACTGACGCATCGCAAATGGTCGGACTCACCCAGGCAAAGAAGCGCAAGGACCTCGTTCCAGCCACCATCGCCGCGGGCTGCGACATGTTCCTGTTCTTCCGCAACCCTACGGAGGACTTCCAATACATGATGGACGGTTACAAAACCGGCGTGATCACCGATCAGCGCCTGCATGACGCGTTGCGCCGGATCCTGGGGTTGAAGGCCAGCCTGGGGCTGCACAAGAAGCTGCCGCAAGAATTGACGCCGTCGGCCGAGGCGCTGCGGCTGATCGGCAGCGAGGCCCACCTCGCCGTCGCCGCCGAAATCGCGGACAAAACCGTCACCCTGATCAAGGACACCGCCGGCAACCTGCCCGTCACGCCGGAAACCCACAAGCGGATTCGCCTGTACGGCATCTCCGGCGGATCCGATTTCACCCGGGCGGACCCGCTGGCCTACCTGGATACGGTCAAGGAGGAACTTGAAGCCGCGGGGTTCGAGGTCCACCTCTTCAAGACGGCGGAACAGCGTGAGGCTGCGGGGGAGTCGGGCGTGAACTTCATGAGCGTCATCTCCGACGAAGCCACCGCCGATTATGCGGACAAGTATGATGCCGCATTCGTCTTCGCCAACGTCAAGGGCTTTGCCCAGGAGGCGGCGATCCGCATCAAATGGTCCAGCCCCATGGCGGCAGAAATCCCTTGGTACGTCACGGAAGTCCCCACGGTGTTCGTCTCGCTGAACCAGCCGAACCACTTGATCGACGTGCCGATGGTCAGGACGGCCATCAACGCCCATGCAGGGACGCGCGAGGCCATCCGGGCTACCATCCAGAAAATCCAAGGCAAGTCCGAGTTCCAGGGGACGTTCAACGAGAACGTGTTCTGCGATTCGTTCGACACACGGTTATAGGCCGGTTCCACCCTGTGGCGGCCACTTCCCGGAGGCACGGGGAGTGGCTGCCGCACGCCGGGGCCGGCTTCCTGGAGCTATGGAGTTCGAATCTCCTGACCTCCATATTGTCGATGCCCCGCAGTAGTATTCGGGCATGCCTGACCAGCCCGAATACCCCGCGCCGTTGAATTCAGTCGGCGCCCCGCCTCCGCGCCAAACGGAGCCCCTTTCAACCGTCTCCAGGGTGCCCGTGATCGCCAAGCTCGTTTGGCCGAAGTACCTTCAATATGTTCCGGCCATGGTCACCCGGACGTCGGAGGGCAAGGTCCTGGTCCAGTGGTGGCCGAATCCCTTCGGATCGGCCACCAGATTGACGTGGCTGAAGGATACGGACGTGAGGGCCGAGCTGCGCTACGAGCGTTGAGTCAGGCGGCCGGGTTCGCGACGTCCACCAGCTTGGTGTTGTCTTCGACGAGTTCCACGGGCCTCATCGTCCACGCCGACGACAAGGCATACGCCTCGCCCAGCACGGCGTCCAACAAGGCCTGGCCCCTGGTTTCCTTGGGGTCGATCCAATCGTCGATCAGGTCCGGAGAGATCGGAACCGGGATCCGGTCATGCAGATTGTGCAGCCGCTCATGGACGCCTTCCGGAGGTGAGTCCATGGTCAGGATCGAGCAGGACAAACGCCACGCGCCGGGTGCCGACTTGTCCTCGATGCTCTCGTCACGCCAGGGCGCAAACAAGCCGGCGAAGGTAATCAGCTCATCTTGAGGTTCGACGATGTAGCGCTGCTTGGGATCCTTTCGGCCGGGCCCCGATTTCTTCCACTCATAGTAGGCAGAGGCCGGAACCACCGCCCGCCACTTGGGCAGGGAAGCCCTGAATGCCGGTGTTGCGCCAGCCGTTTCCGATCGCGCGTTCCAAGTGGGCACCTTCGAATCGAAGGACTTGGAGAATGTTGGAACCAGGCCCCATCGCCCGGCCGCGAGCTCGCGACCGACTGACCCGTCTCCTGACCGTCCCCGCAGAAAGACCACGGGGTCGGTCGGGTTGATCTGGAGCGTTGGCGAGGGGTAGTCGGTATCACCGCGCAACACGGCACCGAGCTTCCTCGAGAGATAGTCTGCCTCGAAACCGACACTGAACCGACCGCACATATCGACATTCTCGCTTAGCGCTTGGGACAACGCCAGCCGTCGAAGTCCATACTGGAGCAAGATGGACCAATCCGCATCCTGATAGTCCGGACATTTGGAGGGCACCCATGAGCAACCCGCGCGGCGAGGACATGCCTCTGGCCAAGGGCGGCCCCGCGCGCTTGACCGGACCCGTTTTGGCCGGGGTTCTCCCGCACCAGCCTCGCACCGTGGTTGAGAAAGCCGCTGAAGTAGCGCTCAGCGCCGGTTTGGAGCTGGTCCTTGCCTTCGCCGACGTCACGAGTTTCCCGGCGGCAGGGGACCGGGACGGGCACTTGGCCGCTCAGGCGATTGATCCCGACGGAATCGACGACGACGCCGCGGCCATCTCGGAGTCGCTCCATTCCCGCATCGCGGATCAACTCGATGGAACGGGCGTGCAGTGGACCTTCGTGATGCTTGCCGGCGAGCCTGCCCGGTCACTAGGCCGTTACGCGGCGAGCATCAACGCTTCCATGATCGTGGTCGGAACAAAGGAACACGGCCTCGGACCGAAGTTTGAAGGACTGGTCACCGGATCGGTAGCCTTGCATCTGGCACATCGCCAAAACTGCCCCGTGCTCATGGTTCCCTTGGGCCGTCACGACCCAAGCAGGGATCAATGAAGGAAAGCAGCCCCGCCCCTCCCGGAGCCGAAGCAAAGACGGCGCCAACGGACAGGACCCTGCACCGACCCCTCCATCTACACGGCCGGTTCGTTCTGCTCGTCGCAGCCGGAGGAATCCTCGGGGCTTTGAGCCGCTACGGGTTTGGCATGGCGCTTCCCGCGCCGGACTCCTGGCCGCTGCCTACCCTTCTTATCAATCTGTCCGGCGCGCTCGCGCTGGGCTGGCTACTCGAAGCGCTCGCGCGGAGCGGGCCCGACGCCGGTCTCCGCCGGATTGCCCGCTTGGGCATTGGAAGTGGTTTCCTCGGGGCCTACACCACCTACAGCACCCTGGCGCTGGACTCGGTGCATCTCTTCGGAGCAGGACGCGGAGTGGACGCTATGTGGTACTTGGTGGCCAGCCTGTTGGGCGGCGTCGCGGCCACAACCCTTGGTATCTGGCTTGGGACGCTCCGGCACAAATCCGCCCCACGGGGGAAGGTCCAGCCATGACGCTCCTTCTGATCGCGCTCGCGGGCGGTGCAGGGGCGGCTGCGCGTTTCGTGGTGGACGGAGTGGTCCGTTCCTGGGCCCGGACTGCGCTGCCGCTGGGCACCATCTTCATCAACCTCTCCGGGTCGCTGCTCATGGGGATCCTGGCGGGACTGGTCATGGCGCATCAGGCTCCCGAATCCCTTCAGCTGATTCTCGGCACTGGATTCCTCGGCGGATACACGACCTTTAGTACGGCGAGCTTGGAGACGGTCCGGCTTGTCCAGAGCGGCCGGACCGGCCTTGCCTTCCTTAACGGCGTGGGCACTATGGCGGCATGCGTCGGGGCCGCGGCAGCCGGCGTCGGGCTCGTCTTGTTGTTCTGAAGCGGTACACCGCACACGTCCGGGAAAGTCACCTACACCCAGTGGCAACCAAACTCTGGAATAACCCCTCAGGAGAACTCTATGTTTGAAAAAGTCGTGCAGGACGGGGTCGTCCTGAAGCCCCTTGAGCCATGGCACGCCGGCGAGTTTGCCGAGCACATGAACAGGGCGAGAGACCATATCCGGCCGTGGGTCGGACCGACCTTTGTCACCGACACCGTCGAGGGTGCCCGTGCTACGCTTCAGCGTTACGCCACAGCCACTGCGAACGACGGGGCGCGCATCTATGGACTCTGGAACGAAGGCAGGATCGTCGGAGGCGTGATGTTTGTGACGTTTGACTCCGCCTGGGGCATTTGCGAGATCGGCTGCTGGCTCGAACCCGGTGCTGTCGGAGGCGGTCTCATCACCCGGTCGGTCCAGCTGCTCATGGAGTGGGCATTCGTGGAGCGTGGGATGTCCCGCATCGAATGGCGGTGCCGCACCGACAACGACCGCAGTGTTGCTGTCGCGCAGCGACTGGGTATGCGTTCGGACGGAGTCCTTCGCAGTAGCTGGGTCTACGACGGAAAGCGATACGACAAAGAGGTATTTTCAACACTTCGCGCGGAATGGATGAGCACACGGCCTGATATCGCTCGCTGAGAGTAGGGGGTCACTCAAGGCCACGGTGACGAAACTGTTCGATTAATCACTTTTGCCCCGCGGGTCCACTAGCCTCATCTGAGGACTAAGGGGGCCCATGTTGGAAATTGCGTTGACCTGCGCAAACGCAAACTTGAATGTAGATGCAGGGGGTACCTTCCATTTGCGGTGGGCGCCAGGTTCGTCGGTATCGGGCGCCGATGCCGACGCCGTCGTCGCTGCTGTCCGGGGTGTGACTGGAGGTCGGCTACAGCCGATGCTCGTCGAGGTCGTGGACGTATGTTTGGGTCTCGAGGCCAGAGCGACGCTGTTGGGGACCCGGTTTGTGTCCGCTGTTGCACTGGTCGGGGCTACGGTGGTCGATCGAGTGATGGCTGCCGCGTTGTTGCGTGAGCAAGAGTGCCCGCACGGATACTTCACGTCCGTCGAGGACGCCAGGGAATGGCTGAGAGGCTTGCCGGATCCCCAGGCGTTGGAAGAAGCGGTGGTCTGATTCACCGCGATTTTGGAGTGGGTATGCGGCCCCTCAAAGCGGCGGCTGTGAGATGCTGAGCGAGTGATTTTGGAGCACGCGATCCTCCCCGTACGTCCCGGCGGCGAGTCCGATTTCGAAGAGGCCTTCCGGGCGGCTCGACCCCTGATCAGCAGGCAGCCGGGGTTCCGCAGCCTGTCGATTTCACGCTCGATCGAGTCCCCGAACCTCTTCTTACTTCTCGTTGAGTGGGACTCGATAGAAGCCCACACGGAAGGCTTCCGCGGGTCCGCCGACTACGAGCGGTGGAAGGAGTTGCTGCACCATTTCTACGACCCGTTCCCCGTCGTCGAGCACTTCACGACGGTTCCGAAACGCGCCTCGTAATGGATCCGCGTGCGGGTCAGAGCAGGCCTTTGCGGACGGCTTCGTAGACGGTGCTGATGGTCGGCGTGAACCCGAGGCTGCGGGCGAGGCTCACATCCATTTGTCCCTTCCAAGGGTGGGTGAGCGGTTCCGCGGAAGAGCCGTAGGGGTGGCCGACGATCTGGGATAGCTCACTGTCCAGATCTGGCGGTCGTCGCGGGTGCGGAATACTGCGGCAAGGTGGATGACCGCGGTGACGCCTTCCACGGCTGCCGGCAGGGACTCGGGGCTGAGGATGTCACCTTCGGCGCGTTCCACGCCATCCGGGAGTTCTTTTCCGGGGCGGACGAGGGCGCGGCATTCGATGCCCGCTTCGGTGACTCTCTTGAGGAGACGGGGACCGACCAAGCCGGTTCCTCCGGTGACGAGAATGGTCATGGTTTCCCTCCGACGAGGGGTGCTGCGAGTCCGGCGAGCAGGATGCTGATGCCTTGGTCCAGTTCGGCGGCGCCGTCGTAGTCGGCGAGGAC